>NZ_JACGAY010000015.1:0-47278 GCF_020137705.1 Campylobacter sp. RM9333 | reverse complement strand
GCCTTTATCATCTAGCTTTTTAGTTAAATCTCCATCTCCACTGCTAAGTTCGTTTGATTTAGCTGTTAGATTGTTTAGTGGGCGAGTGATTTGGAATTTTACGAAGATAATTGATAAGCTTACAATCGCAACTATTATAAGTGCAGTAGTAATTATAAAAGTAATCATATTATTATAGCTTTGTTCTTCTGTATCTTTTGATACTTTTTCTATTGAAGTTTTGCTAATTGTCTCCCAAGATAACCAAGTCATAAAATAAAGACCGCTTGCTTTATCCTTACCTGTATATGCTAGTTTTTCAGTAACTTTATTAGAATTTGAATCTTCATAAAAATATCTTATATAACCATCATTATTATCAGCACTCTTAATCATTTCTTGTATGAAATACATTCCTTTTGCGTCTTTTTCGTTAAATTTATTGTTGTTTATCCAAGAAGCAGATGGGTGATAGTATATGTTTCCATCTTTATCAAACACGGTGTAATAACTATTTGCTCTACCAAATCTTACTTTAGATAAATAATCTTGTAGTTTATTTTTAAACTCACTTAAGTTATTATCATTTTTATACTCTTCATAAATAGCACCAGAATACCTTAAAACGCTTTCTACTAGGGCTTTAACCTGTTGTTTTTTAGCGGTTAAGATTTCATCTTCTACCGTATGTTTTGTGTAATTTACAGAGTAGTTATCATAGTATTTATGAAGTGATACTAAAACTATAGAATTAATTAAAATTCCAATGAATGAAAACAATGCAATTTTGGTTGATAGTTTCATAGTTTTTCCTTGTTTGTTGATTTAGATTAAGATTTTGATTATAGGTAATATGAACTTAAAAATATATAAATTATTTGTTTATAATTTAAATTATAAAATTATTAAAAATATTTAAAATAAATTTAATTTTTTTTAATTTTGGATTTAGAAAACCTAAATCCAAAATATTATTTTTTTACTATTTCATTTAAGATATGTTCTTTATAGTCTTTAAAATATTTTTCTGCTTGCGGGTCTTTTACTACATCATAACAAGCAAAAGTTTTAAGTGCACTCATACCTAAAAACTCGTGAGTTTTATGAAGATTTAAGCTAACTCCATCAATACCGACACCACCAAAAAATTGCTCTTTATCAGTAAATGCTTCTTCAGGTGCATTCCAAGTCCAAGATAGCATATATTTTTTATTTTGACTAAGCCCACCAGAGCCGTATTTTTTACTAGCATCACTTCTACTTCTTCCATCACTAGCACATAATTTACCAAAAGCAGCTCCAAAAACTTTTGAAAAATATTCCCATACTATCCAAGGTGCATTCATCCAAAATCCTGGAATTTGATAAATTATAATATCAGCTCTTACATATTTTTCTACTTCTTCTAACGCATCATATCCATCATCAATTATGGTTTGTTCTACATTAAAACCATTTTCTACTAAAGTATCATACGCAACTTGTTGCAAACTTGCATTCAGTCTTGCACCTGCATTAGCAAAAGCTTTAGCACCATTAACTAATAAAACATTTTTCATAATTTCTCCTTGTTTAAAAATAAAATTGTATTATAATTTTTACTTTATTTTAAGTCAATACGAACAAAATTGTTAGATACTAACTAAAAGGAGAGTAATGAAAAGAAAAAATGATTATAGTAAATGTGGAATTTATTATACGCTAAACCTAATTTCAGGAAAATATAAAATGAGTATTTTGTATCTTTTATCAATCAATGAGATTATAAGATACAATGAACTTAAAAGAATGCTTGTTGGAATTTCTTTTAAGAGTTTAACAAAGGCATTAAAAGAATTAGAGCAAGATGATTTAATAATACGCACCGAATATCCGCAAATCCCACCTAAGGTTGAATATAGTCTAAGCAATAAAGGAAAATCATTAATACCAATTCTTAATATGATGTGTAAATGGGGAAGCAATAATAAGAGCTAAGTTAATTAGCTCTTATTGGGTTTAATTTAAACTTATCAGTTTTTATAGGTTTAATTTTGCGATTTATTTTTCTATTTAGACTAGGTTTTATAAAGGCTTTTCTAACATCATTTGTGATATTAGTGCCTAAGAAAAATTCTAAAATCTTAGCAAGTTCTCTTGCTTTTAGATTTAAAATATTTACTTTTATATCACAAGCGTTATTATAAAGTGGCATTCTTTTATCATAAAGCAATTTCGCCTTTTCATCAAATAATGGGCGTTTAGTATCGTTTTTAAGTCTTGTTGCGATTTTGTAAAAACTAAGGTCTAAAAACACTACAAAACCTAATTTTCTTAAATCTTGTAAATTAGCAAAACCACCGCCACAAGAGATGATTAAATCACTTTTTGTGGCTAATTCATCTCTTAATTCTTTTTCTAAATTCCTAAAATATTCTTCTCCATAACGCTCAAAAATCTCTTTAATTTCAAGCCCAGTTCTTTGTTTTATTATGCTATCAGTATCTACTACTTCTTTTTTAATAATCTTACTAAGCCTTCTTGCAGTTGTGCTTTTACCACAGCCCATAAAACCGATTAAAACAATGTTTTTCATTTTTGCTTCATTAATTCAGCTATTAAAAATGCAAGTTCTAATGCTTGGTCTGCATTTAATCTAGGATCGCATTGGGTCTCATAGCGTCTTGCTAAATCGCTTTCGCTAACTCCTACGCTTCCACCTAAACATTCGGTTACATTTTGTCCTGTCATTTCAAAATGAACCCCACCAGGAATTATATTATTAGCTCTTGCAATATGCCAGAAATTTTTAACTTCATCTAAAATATCATCAAATTTTCTAGTCTTATAACCATTTACGCTTTGAGTATTGCCGTGCATTGGGTCTATGCTATAGATTATATTTCTTTGCTCTTTGCTTAATTCTTTAAAGATATTTTCAAGATTTTTAATCTTACTAGCACCCATTCTAATGATTATATTTAATCTTCCTGCTTCATCTTGTGGATTTAGCTTATCAGCTAAGGCTAATATATCACTAGCACTAGCATTAGGTCCTATTTTAACACCTATTGGATTTTTAACTCCGCTTAAAAAATGCACATGAGCATCATCAAGCCCACGAGTTCTCTCGCCAATCCATAGCATATGAGCTGAACAATCATAATAAGCTCCACTTAAGCTATCTATTCTAGTAAGTGCTTCTTCGTAAGGTAAAAGCAAGGCTTCGTGGCTTGTGTAGATTTTTGTTTCATGCAATCTAGCATCATTTAAGCTAGTTATTCCACAAGCCTTAAAAAAATCAAGTGCTTCTGTTAATCTTTGAGTTAAAAGTGCGTATTTATCATCAATATCAGCGCGTCTTACGAAACCTAAATTCCATTTATGCACTTGGGCTAAATCAGCTAATCCACCTACGCTAAATGCACGAAGTAAATTAAGCGTAGCAGAGCTTTGCATATAAGCTTTTAGCATTTTTTTAGCTTTTGGAACTCTTGCACTTTCGCAAAACTCACAATCATTTATAATATCTCCACGATAACTTGGTAAGCTTATGCCATCTTTATTCTCAAAATCAGAGCTTCTAGGCTTTGCAAATTGTCCTGCCATACGAGCAATTTTTACTACTTTTTTTGACCCACCAAATTGCAAAACTAATGCCATTTGCAAAAATAATTTAAACATATCACGGATATTATTTGCACTAAAATCATTAAAGCTTTCAGCACAATCACCACCTTGTAATAAAAACGCATCTCCTTTACAAACTGCTGCTAATTCGTTTTTTAATTCATTTGCTTCCATAGCAAATATTAAAGGTGGATACGATTTTAATTCATTTACTACATTTTCTAATTCTTCCTTGTTTTCATAGTTTGGTTGCTGAAGAGCTTTATAATTTTTATATGAATCTAGCGACCAATTCATCGTTTCTCCTTTTTTTAATTTAGTAAATTATGATTATATGAGATAAGTTTTACATTTTAAGGAAAAATTTTTATGAATTATGGATTTTTTGTAGCTTTTGTTGTTTTTGTATTTTGGGGTTTAGTGCCTATTTTTTACAAACAACTTGATACATTAGATGCCTTTGTAGTAATGTCGCATAGGATAGTTTGGTCGGTTATATTTTTAGCAATATTTTTAATAATTATAGGGCAATTTAAAAAAGCCTTACAAGAATTAAAATCTTTAAAAATGGCTTTTAATCTTTTTATTTGTGGTGCTTTAATTAGTGGAGATTGGGGTCTTTATATTTATATGATTCAAAAGAATTTGATTTTAGAAACTTCTTTAGGATATTTTTTAAGTCCATTATTTGGGATAATTTTTGCAAAAGTATTTTTAAAAGAAAATATGAGTAAATTAGGAATTATTAGTGTTAGTTTAGTGATTTTTGCGTGTTTATTTGAAGTAATTACTTTAGGAGCTTTACCTATATTATCAATTACTTTAGCGCTCTTAGTTAATTTTTATACGATTATTCGTAAAAAAGTTTATGTAAGTAGCGTTTATGGGTTTTTCTTAGAAACATTATTAATCACTCCTTTTGCTTTAATATTTTTATTTTCTATCCCAACAAATTTAGCTCATTTTGATATTGATTATTTAGGAGTATTACTTGCACTTAGTGGGCTTGTAACCTTGCTACCTATGTTAGGATACAATTATGCTACGCAAAAATTAAGCTTAACATTACTTTCATATATGCAATATATTTGCCCGATAATTTCTTTTTTAGTTGCTATTTTTTTATACAATGAGCCAATAAATCAACATAAATTAATATCATTTATTATAATTTTTATAGCAGTAGCTTTAAGCGTTTATGATAATGTGTTTAAAAAAGGAAATAGACTATGAATGAAGTTGGAATTTATGTAATAGGTATAATTTTTATAGTATTGTTTTTCGTAACTATTTTAAAAAAGGTTTTTAAAGAGCTTGATAAACATGGAGATTTTGTAAGAAAAGAAGAAAAAAATACAGCTAATTTTACTCAAGAAGAAGTTTTAAGCCTAATTCATAATGAAAACGAAAAATGTGCATTATTGTGCGATAATTTAGAAGAAATATTTAATAAATACGCAAGTTTAATGCCTGAAAATGATAAAGAAAAAGCCTTAGCTTTAGTATCTGTTTTAAATACCATAAAGACTTTGCCTAGCGATGAATTAAAAGATAAATTATTAAAACTTTTACCAGAATTTGAAGAGTGCGTTCAAAAATCTTTAGGAGATGAAAAAGCTAAAGAATTTTTTGATTTAGCAGCGTTAAAATATAATGAAATTTTTAAGGATTGAAATGAAAGAATTACTAATTAATAAGCTTTTTAAATTCTCAAATGAGCCTGTAAAATTTTTAGATTTAATAGAAGCAAATAGCCTTTATAATGAAGGAATGTTAATTGACCCAGCGAAATTACATTTTAAGTTTAATTATTTTAATACTTATTTTATATATTTTATATTGTGTTTAATCGTGCTTACTCCATTAACTATTGCTACTCATTTTTTATTTGAAAAAATTGACTTTCATTTTAGTTTAATTAGTGCTGTATTTGTAACTTCTGCTATTTTTATATGTTTTGATATTTTTAAGATTTATACAAGAAAAATAGCAAGTCTTAGACAAATAAAAGCAGCGTGGCAAATACATTTATCGCATTTTGAATATGAAAAATACAACGCAATTGTTGTTGAAATTTATAATAAAGCAAATGAACTTAGCATACCTAAGACAAAATTAGAGCAATATATTTTAGAAAATCTAGTAAAAAGGGGTTAGTATGAAATTGATTAGATTTATGAAAGATAATGTAGTTTATCATGGGAATTTAGGCGATAATAATAAGGTGGGTTATTTTAAAAATTATTCTTCTTATTTTGATAGATTAGAATTGATTGAAGATGCTTTTATGCTTAGCGAAGTTAAGTTATTATCTCCAATCAAATCTCCTTATCAAGATATTATATGCTTAGGGATAAATTATTTAGAACACGCAAAAGAAAGCTATAAATTTAAAGGAATTGAGTTTGATGGTAAAAGAGAAGAAGCTGTTTATTTTGCAAAAAGAGTAAATGAGTTTTCTAATCCATTTGATATTTTAGATATTAGTGGCGAAAAATTAGACTATGAATGCGAACTTGCATTTATACTTAGAAAAGATGCTTATAAATTAGATGATACAAGTGATTTTGATGATTATATTTTAGGATATACCATTTTAAATGATATTAGCGATAGGGCAATTCAAAACAAACATAAGCAATGGTATATGGGAAAAAGTTTAGCTAATTCTTGCCCGTTTGGTAGTTTTATAAATACAAGTCTTAGTATAAAAGAAGCAAGTAATTTAAAAATAGAATGTTTTGTAAATGATGAATTAAGACAAAGTTCTAATACTAATTTATTAATTTTTGATATTCCTTATATCTTAAAAGAATTATCAAATTACACCTGTTTAAAGGCTGGAACTATCATTAGCACAGGCACTCCAAGTGGTGTTGGAATGGGCTTTAATCCACCTAAATTTTTAAAAAGTGGCGATAAGATTGAATGTAGAATAGAGCGTCTTGGCTCATTAATAAATTATATAAAGTAAGGACAATATGAACGCAGCATTATTAAGTAAAAAAATAAATACAAATTATAAAACTTCAGCATTTAATATCCATAAAGATTGGGAAAATCCTTATGCACCAAAAGGAATAGTCCCAAGAATTACTAAAGAACAAGCACTTAATTTATTAAGAAATTCTGATTTAGCTACTTTAGGTCAGATTGCTTATGCAGTAAAAAATAAGCTTCATCCAAGCAAACTTACTACTTTTGTAGTAGATAGAAATATTAATTACACAAATATTTGTTTAGTTGATTGTAAATTCTGTGCTTTTTATCGTCACGCAAAGGATAGTGATAGTTATATTTTAACATACGAACAAATCGGACAAAAGATTGAAGAATTATTAGCAATTGGTGGCACTCAAATATTATTTCAAGGCGGAGTGCATCCAAAGCTTGATATTACTTGGTATGAAGATTTATTAAGATATATAAGCACAAATTATCCTAGTATTACAATTCACGGCTTTAGTGCAGTTGAGATTGAATATATTGCAAAAATTAGCAAAATTAGCACTAAAGAAGTATTAAAAAGAATGAGTGATTGCGGGCTATTTTCTATACCTGGAGCAGGTGCGGAGATTTTAAGCGATAGAGTAAGAGATATGGTAGCACCTAGCAAATGCGATACTGCTACTTGGCTAAGAATTCATAAAGAAGCTCATGAATTAGGCTTACTTAGTAGTGCAACTATGATGTTTGGACATGTTGAAAGCGATGAAGAAATAATTGAGCATTTAGACTATTTAAGAAATCTTCAAGATATAACAGGTGGCTTTAGAGCTTTTATTTTATGGAGTTTTCAAGGTAAAAACACTAGATTAAAGGCTGAAAATCCACATTTAATGAATGCAAGTTCTAATAGATATTTAAGATTATTAGCAATTTCTAGAATATATTTAGATAATTTTGCAAACATTCAAAGCTCTTGGGTTACTCAAGGAAGTGCAGTAGGGCAACTCGCATTAAAATTTGGAGCAAATGACTTAGGCTCGACTATGATGGAAGAAAATGTTGTTGCAGCTGCAGGTGCAAAATATAGAATGAATGAACAGCAAATGATAGAATTAATCCGTGATTTAGGCGAAAATCCAGCTAAAAGAGATACAGCATATAATATTTTGGAATACTACAATGAATAATTTTGTGCATTTAAAAACCAATGATGATTTAGTATATATTAGTATTAGCTATCCTAATTATGGAAGGATTTTTCATAATGCTAATGCTATGGCAGCTGAGTTTTTTTACAATGAGAGTTTAGATGATGAGTTTTATATAAAATTAGAGCAAAGTGCAATCAATATTAGTGCTAGTGCTAATTATTTTGATTTTACATTTGATATAGTTTGTCTTAAAAAAGAGCTTGATAATTGCTTAAATGCTTTTAATAATATGCTTTTAAATACCGAAATTACTAATTTTGAATTAATCAAAAACAAAATAAAAAATTATTTTTTAATCCATATTCAAGATTACGATAATTTAGCAAAGATGAAATTATATGAGAATTATTTTAAAAATGATTTTAAGAATGATAAATTTGGCGATTTTGAAGCTTTAGATGAAAAAGAATTTAAAAACTATATTTTAAACCTTAAAAATCAAGCAAATAAGATAGTAATTAGTGCAAATTTAGATGATATTAGTAAGGTTAAAAAACTTTTAAACAATAAGCAAAGTTCTTATGAAAAATTAAAAACAAATGAGAGTTTTTATAAAGAAGAAAGCAAAGAAATATCACAAGCTTTTGTTAGGTTTATAAGCAGTGTAGAGATTAAAAGCATTTATGAAAGAGCTATTATAAGTCTTGCTATTTATGTTTTAGGCGGTGGATTTGGCTCAAGAATTACCGAAGAAATCAGAGTAAAAAGGGGCTTAGCTTATTCGGCTTTTGCGTTTTTAGTAGCGTTTAAGAAAAATTATCTTATTTCAGGCTATTTACAAACAAAAAATGAAAGCAAAAAAGAAGCTATAAAAATAGTTCAAGAAGAGTTTAAAAAATTAGTAGAATTTGGAATAAGTGAAGATGAGTTTAAAAAGGCTAAAGATTTTTTAGTAGGTAGTGAGATTTTAAAATACTCAACCACTCAAAATCGTCATAGCATTGCAAGTAGCGAGTGTTTTAGTGATTTAAAACAAGGCGAATTAAGAGAAATTACAAAGATAATTAAAGATTTAGAGCTTAAAACTTGTAATGATTTTTTAAAAAATCAAAAAAGCATTACCGAGCTTAGTTTTTATGTAATAGGTAATAATGAATAAGGATTTAGAAAAATTATCTTGCAAAGATATAGTTGAATTAGCTCTTTTAATGCCTAAAAAATTTGATGATTTAAGATTAAATAATGAGCCTATATTAAATGAGCTAAATTGCACAAAAGTTATAATAAAATCTAAAAAACAACTACCGGGCAAAAGGCTTAGTATAATTGCGTATTCATATAATTGGGAGTGTGAATGCACTATTACTATATTTAATCTAAGACCTTTTCATAATGCACTTTTTGCTATAAATAAAGAGCTAATTATTTATGGGAAATTAGGCGATTTTGCAGGACTTTTGCAGTTTATTAATCCAAAAATCATTAAAGATAGTGGAGAAATCACTGCTAATTATTTGATAAAAGGTGTAAGTGATAAAGAGATTTGTAAGATAAAAAATAAATATTTAACTTACGAAGCTTTAAAAGAATTTAATTTATTAGATGAGCATATAAAATTGCTATTAATTATGAAAGAAAATAGCCAAGAAGCAATGAAATTGCTTAATTCAAAAGAATTAAACGAATGCTTAAAATTTGTTGAGATTTACCATCACATAAAAAGACTTAATGAAACTTATAAAAACGATACTTTATACAAAAAAATTAAAACTTTTGATATAAACAAATGGCTAAAATCTCTACCTTTTAAGCCGACAAGCGACCAGATAAATGCGATAAATGATATTAAAAATGATCTTGAAAGTATTCATCATAAAATTAGAATAGTAATGGGAGATGTTGGTTGTGGAAAAAGCTTAGTGATTTTTGCAGCAGCACTTATGTGCTATCCTAAAAAAGTGGTTTTAATGGCACCAACAAGCGTTTTAGCCCAACAACTTTATAATGAAGCTAAAAGACTTTTGCCAGGGTTTTTAAAGATATTGCATTTTGTATCTAGCAAGACTAAATTAATGCAAGATGAATTAAAAGAAGCAAATTTTGTAATAGGCACTCACGCACTTTTGTGGGCTAGTTTAGATGATGCTACTTTAGTTATGGTTGATGAGCAACAACGATTTGGGGCTAAGCAAAGAATGAAGCTTAAAGATTTAGCTACAAACAATAAAGAAAATCCGCATTATATAGAGTTTTCAGCTACGCCAATACCAAGGACAACTGCATTAATTCATAGTGATATTTACAGCTATTCTTTTATAAAAGAACTACCATTTAAAAAAGAAATAGAAACAAAACTAATCACAATAGCAAATAGCAATGAATTATTTAATCACATAAAAAGCGAAAACAAACAAAATCATCAAGCAATAATAGTTTATCCTTTAATAGAAGAGAGCAAAAACTCATCTTATAAACCACTTGAGAGTGTTATTAGCTTTTATGAGAAGAATTTTGATAAAGTTTATTATACGCACGGCAAGGATAAAGAAAAGGATAATATATTATTGCAATTTGCTGAAAATGGAAATGTATTACTAAGCACTACTATCGTAGAAGTTGGAATTTCACTGCCAAGATTAAGTATAATTGTAATCGTTGCACCCGAGCGATACGGCTTATCTACACTTCATCAACTTCGTGGAAGAGTAGGAAGAAATGGGGTTAAGAGCTATTGTTATTTGCTTAGCAAGTTTGAATTTAGTGATAGATTGATTAAATTTGCTAATACCTTAGATGGATTTAAAATAGCCGAAATTGACTTAGAAAACCGAAAAAGCGGGGATTTAATAGATGGAGATGTTCAGCACGGAATTAGCTTTAAGTATTTTGATGAGGTTTTAGATAAGGATATTTTATATAAAGCTAAGGAATATTTAAATAAGCAAAATTAGCTTATTATTATTCCTTGATTATTGAAATTAAGCTCTAATACTTTCATATTAGGAAAATTATTTTCTAGTATGGTTTTTAGTTTGTTTGCATCATCTTTGTAACATAGATTAAAAAAAGTTGAACCAGAACCACTTAAATTACTCATTAATGCACCATTTTTACGAGCTAATTCACGCACTTTAAATAATTCAGGAACAGCTTTCATTCTACGATTTTCGTGAAGCTTGTCAAAACTTGCAATCTTTAACATTTCATAATTTTTACTCATAAAAGCTGCAGTTGTAAGCGAGCTTCTGCTTATATTAAAGCTAGTATCAGCAAGGCTTAAATGCTTAGGTAAAGCCGAACGACTAACATTTGTTGAGATTTGTTTATTTGGGATACAAACTACTGCTTTAACATCACTAGAAATATCAGTTTTTATATATTTTACATTATCCTTATCAACTACTGAACAAACAAATCCACCAAGTGCCGCAGGGCTAATATTATCAGGATGATTTTCGTATATTAAGGCGTTGTTTAATATGGTATCTTTATTAACTTCAAGTCCTGCTAGATAATAAGCACTAGCAATTGCTCCTACAATTATAGAGCTAGAACTACCCAATCCACGACTTAAAGGAATATTGTTTATGAAATTAAAGCTAAATAAGTCTTTTTTACCAGTTAGCTTTATGTAAGTTTCATTAAAAATGGTAATAAATAAATTATGTTTTTTAAGATAAGGATTATCTTCACCTTCACCCTTAATAGATATTTTAAAAAAATTATTTCTTTTAATTATTGTTTCATTATAAAAGTCTAAAGCAAGTCCTAGACAATCAAATCCAGCACCTAAATTCGCACTAGTAGCGGGTGATTTTAAACATATTTCGTTTCTCATTTATATTCCTAAATAGCAGGTAAAAAATAATTTGGCAAATTACTTTCTAAGAATTTGAAATTATACTCATTTGGTATAAAAAACTCATCTTTAAAATTATCATTTTTAATTAATTTGATTTTATCATCAGCAAGGGTAAAATATAAGTTGTTATTAGCTTTTATTAAGTTATTCTTTGTAAATGTAAAACCACTAATTGCTTTTAATGGTATGTTTTTAACAAGGGCAATTGTGCTTAAAAATACATAAACAATTTTTAAAGACATATATGAGCCTGGTCCATTAGCATAGGCTAATTCGCTAAAATTATATTTATTTAATAGCTCTTGCATAATTTTTGGCAAATCTTCACTGGTTTTATTTATGATTTTGATTTCTTCTTTTAACAAATTATTATCATCATATATTCCAATGAGATTTGCCATAGGCACTACTAAAAGTTTAATGTGAATGCCTTTAATAAATCTTTGTTTGTATCATCACTAAGAGTTACTAATTCATAAGAATTTGGATTGTTTAGCAATTCAAGAGTTAGTTTATGATTTAAATCATGGCTACTTGCGTAAGCTTTATAGTTAGCAAAAGTTGCTTTACCTAACATATATAAATCACCAATCGCATCAAGGATTTTATGTCTTACAAATTCATTGCTAAATCTTAATCCTTCAGGATTTAATATGCCATTATCATCTAAAACAACAGCGTTTTCTAAACTACCACCTAATGCTAATCCTTTTGATTTTAAATACTCAACATCTTTTAAAAACCCAAAAGTCCTAGCACTTGCAATTTCATTTATGAAATTTTGTTTATTAGCCTTGTAAATATAGTTTTGAGTATTAATTGATGGGTGCTTAAAGTTTATAGTAAAATCATAAGTAGGAGCATTTGTAGGACTAAGACTTGCAAATTTATCTCCTTCTTGAACTTTTATTTCTTTTTTAACAACAAATATTTGTTTTTTAGCGTCAAGTTGTTTAATACCTGCTTCATCAAGCATAGCACAAAAACCAGCCGCTGAACCATCTAAAACAGGTGCTTCATTTGCATCAATACTTATTAATAAATTATCAATTCCATAAGAGCTAACAGCACTCATTAAATGCTCAATTGTAGATATATAACCATCTTTATCTCCAATTACCGTAGCCATTTGAGTATTGATTACGCTTTTATAATTTGCTTCGTAAAATTTATTAATATCTGTTCTATGAAATACCACTCCACTATTAGCACCTAGTGGGCTAAATTTTATCTTAATAGCACTACCTTTATGTAGTCCAATTCCAACATTTGTTACTTCTTTAGCTATTGTAGTTTGTAACATTTTTTTCCCTCATTTTTTGTTTATAACTTCTTTTGCTTTTTTGATAATTCCAAATATATTATCATTAAGCCACTTAGTATCCATCCACTCTTCTGGTCTTACCTCAACACCTTGAACCAAAACACCAAAATGTAAATGATCCCCTAATGCTAAACCACTTGTTCCTGTATTAGCTATAGTGCTTTTAGCATTAACTATATCGCCAATTTCTACATTTTTTTTAGTGCAGTGTCCGTATAAAGTATAAAGACCTAAACCGTGATCAATTATTAAATTCAATCCATAAATTCCATTATCTTGTGCAAAAACTATTTTACCATCATTTCCTAACACAATAGGTGCCATTTTTGTACTTGCTAAATCAAGTCCCATATGATAGCTTTCACTAATTTGATTTCCATTATATTTGTAATATCTATGGTCGCCAAAATCTGCAACTTTCATACCATTTTTTAGTGGTAAAAACGCATTTAGCTTAAAATCAGTTACTAATTCATTGCTTACTACTTGTGTAACTTTATGAATTAATTTTTCATTTTCTTGTCTTAATTTCGCATTCACAAAGTCAAATATTAAAGCTCTATCGCTTAAAGAATTATCAGAATTTGCTTCATACAAATCTCTAATTTTACCATCAATAAAAGCGTCTCCTACTTCAATATGTGAAACTTTATATTTTTTATTTGAGTAATAATATGGAATTCTTTCTTTAATTATATTATTTGCTTTATCTTTTGCAACAATTCTAGCTTCAAATTCATCTCCATCTCTTAAATCCCAAGCAATTAAAGCTATGTAATAATCATCTTTCATAAAAGGAACAACTTTGAAAATTCTATTATTAACTTCTATATATAAATCAGTTAGATTATCATCTTGTGCGTAAAATACAACGCTAGCAGCACCGCCTTGAGTTATATTGTATGAATTAGCTATTACGCTTACTTGAGGTTTTTTATTATCTACTATAACATTAATTATTTTTTCGCTTACATTTCCACCAAACCAATTCCACAAACTTTTATCATTAGCTTTAATATATATTGTGTATTTATCTAATTTTTCATTAAATTTTGGTTTTGGAAGGTCTAATTCAACATTAAATTCTTTGCCATTTAAAGTTTTATTTATTAATATATTTTTTGTTTCTTCGTTATCTTTACTAAATTCAACTTTTAAATTTTTTAGTCCTAAATTATCTTCAACTTTTAAATTTATTTTATCTCTAGCATTCCAATAAATTGTATCTTCTTGGTTGTTGTCTAAAGAAATATTAGGAGCAATTCTTTCAAAAGTATTTGAAAAAGCAATAAAACTTGCCAATACAACAACTATAATTATTGAAAAAAATATTGTTATTTTTGTTTTTTTATTTCTATTTCTCATTTTAACTCCTTATATTTTACTTATTTTTTCTTTATATGAATTAAGAGCATTTTGCTTTATCATATTTTGTAATTTTTGTTTGTTTTCTTCAAAATAACTTTCAAAATTCTCTTCAGTTTGATTAGGTGCATCAAGCCAAATATTTGTATTTCCTATTATTAATTTATATCTTGAATTTTCATAATCAATAACTATGAATTTATTATCTTTATCAAGTTGTTTTTCGCAAATTACTACGGCTTGATTTTCATTAATATTTAAAAAACTAGCAACTTTTTGCTTAGAATTTAAATTAGATATTTTACCTTTTTTTGCAAGTTGTCTTTTTATAAATATTAATACTAATACTAATATTGCTAAAACACCTATCATTGAATACAATTTACTATCTATATTATTATCTTCTGCATATTTTATTTCATTATTTTGCACTTGGCTTGTGGTTTTTGGCATAACTCTAATTCTAAGCCCAAAACCATCATCTTTTGTAAGTGCAGGAATGACATTTATTTTTTCTTTTGTTTTAAATTCTAAAACCGTGCTTTCGCCTAATGGATACATTAATAATTGTTCTGCGTAAGGCATATTTAATATTTGAGAATTTCTTTCAGAAATTTTAACATTATTTAATACTACGCCTACATAATCGCTTCCACTTAATATTCTAATATCTCCATCTTTTGCGTTATATGGAGAATCAAAGCTTAGCATAACATCAATCCTATCATCTCTTTTATAAATATTATAATTTATGATATTGTTCGCAAAAAGATTTAAACTAATTAGTAGTAAGATTATTTTTTTCATCACAACTCTTTTTTAAAATATTGAATAACGGTTTTTGAGCTTAGTATTTCATTTATACGAATTGCTAAATTTCTTTCATAAACCATTACTTCGCCTTTACCAAAAATTCTATTATTTACATAAAGTTCTACACTCTCACCTGCTGGTTTTTCTAAATCAATAACAGAGCCAATTCCAAGTTCTAAAAATTCTCTAACGCTAAGTTGTGTAGTTCCTAACTCACTTATAAAATCTACGCTAACATCTAGCAATTCTTCATAAGTTGCATTTAGAATTCTAGTAGGTTGCTCTTGTGTTTGCATTATTTTTTCTTCTCTACTATACCAACGCAAAAGGTATTATTTTCTAGTTTATAAAAAAACTCGTGAGTAAAGCCTAATTTAAAATCACTTACCCTTCCTAAATATTCAGGCACACTAATTGAATAATCATCATAAGCATCAGCTAATAATCTTTTTGCATAGCCTATGATTTGATTTGCTACTTCTTTGCATAAATCACAATAATCATCTTCACTCATCTTATCATCATCGCCTAATAATCTTGAAGCAAGAGCTTGTAAGCTTTCTTTTTTAAATATTAAATAACAAAATAATTCTTTTACATTATCTCCTAAACAAATACTAGCACCATAATATTCAGCTTCATCTAAAGAATTTGTGGTTTCTAATTTACTTCTTAAAATATGTTTAAAAAAATGTTTAACTGAATAATCAATTGTATCAAGCATTAATCTTTCCTTAAATAAGTTTTAATTATTATAAGAAAGAAAAGTGTAAGCTAAGTTAATTAAGATTACGCCTTAGGAGTTTTTTATGATAGAAGAATATACATTACTTACTTATATTATTTTTATTTTAGATGGGCTTTTAGTTGGTTTTACTGCAGGACTTTTTGCAATAGGTGGCGGAACTGCTGTTGTGCCTATTATGACAACTTTTGTTGGGTATTCGCCTAAGATTGCTGTTGGAATTAGCGTTATGCAAATGGTTTTTTCATCTTTTTATAATTCGTATTTAAATTATAAAAAAGGCACATTGCAAGTAAAAAATGCTTTATATCCTGCTTTAGGTGGTTTAGTTGGTGGTTTTAGCGTTGGTTTTATTATGAAATTTGCAAGCAATTTAATGATTGCTTATATTATTTGTTTTTTAATTATTTGGGCTATTGTTAAACTTTATTTTACTCCTGCAAATCCAATTGAGCCTGAAAAGAATTCAAAATTATTACAATTTTTCGTAGGTTTAATAATAGGTGCAATTGCTACAAGTGGTGGGATAGGTGGTGGAGCATTACTCACGCCTGCTTTAGTTGCAATTTGTAATTTTAATATCAAAAAAGCTGCTTCATTTAGCGGTCTTTTTGTAGCTTTTGCCGGAAGTGCTGCTTTTGTTTCTATGGCAATTACAAATCATGTTGATTATACTGCTGGTGCAATAATTGCTATTTCAAGTTTGCCTGGAGTTTGGGTTGGTAATTGGCTGTTTCATAAAATTAGCAATAATACGCAAAAAAAACTTTTCATAGGATTTTTATTATTTGTATTGACCTTATCAATAATAGAAGTTCTAAAACAACACGGAGTATTTAATGAATAATGAAATTCAAGTTATAAACGCAAGTGAAAATAACTTAAAAAATATAAGTCTAACACTACCTAAAAATAAATTAATAGTTTTTACAGGGCTTAGCGGTAGTGGAAAATCTACTTTAGCTTTTGATACGCTTTATGCAGAAGGACAACGCCGTTATATAGAAAGCCTTAGTGCTTATGCTAGGCAATTTTTAGATAAATTTAGAAAACCAAATGTAGAAAAAATAGAAGGCTTAACCCCTGCTATTGCAATTGATCAAAAATCAACTAGCAAAAACCCACGCTCAACCGTTGGAACAATTACTGAAATATATGATTATTTAAGACTTTTGTATTCAAAAATCGGAGTTCAGCATTGTCATAAATGCGGAGAAAAAATCAATAAAATGGATACAGAAGATATAATAAACGAAATGGCAAAATTTAGCGAAAAGGCAATGATTTTAGCTCCTTTAGTAAAAGAAAAAAAAGGCACATTCGCACCACTTCTTGAAAGCCTAAAAGCTCAAGGTTTTATAAATATTTTAATAAACGGCACACTAACACGACTAGATGAGCCAATAGAATTAGCTAAAACTAAAAAGCATACTATTAAATTAGTAGTTGATAGGCTAAGAATTAGTGATGATAATAAAAGTCGTTTAGCTCAAGCTGTTGAAAAAGCTTTAAGTCTAAGTTATGGTGAGTGTGAGTTAGAATTATTAGAAAGTAATAAAAATATTCATTATTCGCTTCATAATGCTTGTTTTAAATGCAAAATTTCATTTAATAAACTTGAGCCTTTAAGCTTTTCATTTAATAGTCCTAAAGGAGCTTGTTCTTTATGTGATGGTTTAGGCATTAGAATGAGTATTGACCAAGAAAAAATCATAAATTATGAAAGAAGCATAGAAGATGGTGCAGTTCGCACTATGATGGGCTTTAATAAAAGTTATTATTCAAAGTTACTTTTAGCATTTTGCGAAGCAGAAAAAATCCCTACAAATAAGCCTTATGAAGAATTAAGTGAATATCAAAAAAAGCTTATTTTATACGGAAGTGCTACGGAATTTAGCTTTTTATGGAATAAACATAATATCAAAAAAACTTTTGATGGAGCTATTAAAATAAGTTATGAAATCTTAAAAGATGATAAAGATTTTAACGAATACATAACAGAAAAAACCTGTCCATCTTGTAAAGGCTTTAGATTAAACGAGCAAAGCTTAGCTGTGTTGGTAAATGGTAAAAGCATAGCAGAAGTTATTAGCACACCTATTGAAGAGATTTGCGAATTTTTTAAAATAGAGAATTTTAATAATTTAAATAAGCAAGATTATGAAATATCTTATCCTATTATTAAAGAAATTAATGAAAGATTATTTTTCTTAAATGATGTTGGCTTGGGGTATTTAACACTAGGTAGAGATGCAAGGACAATTAGTGGTGGAGAAGCTCAAAGAATTAGGATTGCTTCTCAAATTGGAAGTGGATTAAGCGGGGTTTTATATGTATTAGATGAGCCTAGTATAGGTCTTCATGAAAGAGATACACAAAAACTAATAAATACTCTAAAAAGCTTGCAGGCTAAAGGAAATACTCTAATAGTAGTAGAACACGATAGAAAGACAATTGAGAGTGCTGATGTAATCGTTGAGATTGGACCTAGGGCTGGAACTAGTGGTGGGGAGATTATCTTTAATGGCACTTATAAAGAATTACTTAAAAGCAAATGCGAAACTGCATTGTATATAAATCGTAAAAAAGACATAGACCTTTATAAGGCTAGAAAGAGTGATGAATATTTAGAATTAAGCGGAATTAATCAAAACAATATAAAGGATTTAAGTGTGAAATTCCCACTTAGGAATTTAGTTTGTGTAACAGGAGTAAGCGGTAGTGGTAAAAGCTCATTAATGCTGCATTCACTTCTACCAATTGCAAGAGCAAATCTAAATAGAGCAAAAGCAGTAATTAATGATATTACATACAAAGGTCTTGATAAATTAGACAAAGTAATTTTTCTAGATCAAAGTCCAATAGGAAAAACTCCAAGAAGCAATCCAGCAACATATACAGGGCTTATGGATGAGATTAGGAATTTATTTGCAAATGTTCCTGAAGCACAGATTAGAGGATATAAAATCGGTCGCTTTAGCTTCAATGTTGCAGGTGGAAGGTGTGAAAAATGTAGTGGAGAAGGTGAGCTTAAAATCTCTATGCACTTTTTACCCGATGTAAATATTACCTGTGATGCTTGTGGGGGTAAAAGATACAACCATCAAACACTAGAGATTAAATATAAAGACAAAAATATAGCTGATGTTTTAGAAATGAGTGTAGCAGAAGCTTATGAGTTTTTTGCAAAACACCCTAAGATTAAGCAAAAATTAAAGACCTTAATGGATGTAGGGCTTGATTATATAACCTTAGGTCAAAACGCTACAACCTTAAGTGGTGGGGAAGCTCAAAGGATAAAAATCTCTAAAGAATTAAGTAGAAGTGATACAGGAAATACACTTTATTTACTTGATGAGCCAACTACTGGGCTTCATTTTGCAGATACACAAAAATTAGTAAAAGTATTGCAGCATTTAGTAGATGCTGGAAATAGTGTTTTTGTAATTGAGCATAATTTGGATTTAATCAAAAACGCTGATTATATTATAGATATGGGTCCTGAAGGCGGTTTTAGGGGTGGTAAGATAATTGCAACAGGTAATCCATTAGAACTTGCTAAAAAATATGCTGATAAAAGCTATACAGCGAAGTTTTTAGCACAAGAATTTAAAGAAATGAAAAAGGAGTTAAAATGATAGAAGAGATTAAAAAACTCTCAAGCGAGTTTATAGAGATTAGAAAATGTATTCACGAAAATCCTGAACTAGGATTAAAAGAATTTAAAACAGCAAAGTTAGTTGCGAACAAATTAAGAGAATTTGGCATAGAAGTTTATGAAAATGTAGGCGTAACAGGAGTTGTTGGGGTTTTAAAGAAAGGTAATTCAAATAAAAGCATAGCTTTAAGAGCTGATATGGATGCACTTGTAATAAACGAAGCTAGTGGAGTAAGCTATGCTTCTAAGAACGAAGGTTTAATGCACGCTTGTGGGCATGATGGACATACGGCGAGTTTATTATTAGCGGCTAAATATTTAAGTAAGAGTGAATTTGATGGCACTATTAATTTTGTCTTTCAACCTGCTGAAGAAGGTAGAGGCGGTGCTAAAGCTATGATTGATGATAATTTATTTACTAGATTTAAAAGTGATTTTATATTTGGTTATCACAATATCCCAAGTAAAACTAATAAATTATTTTGTCTTAAGCGTGGAGCTATGATGGCAGGAGCTGACGCACTTAGGGTAAATATTAGTGGAGTTGGTGGGCATGGTAGTGCTCCTGAAAAAGCTAGTGATGTAATGGGTGCGATGGCTCATTTTATAACCCAAGCGGGATTTATAACTGCTAGAAATATAGCGGCTAAAAATCAAGCTGTTATAACATTTGGAGCAGCTCTAAGTGGAAATGAAACTAGCTTTAATATCTTACAAGATAAGGCATTATTACTTGCTAATATTAGAACTTTTAATAATGATGATAGAAATACGATAATAGAGCAATTAAACAATATTGCTAAATCTTGCGAGTTGCTTTTTAAGGTAAAAGTTGAGCTTGAATTTATTCAAATAGGAGCAGCTACAATTAATGATGATGAAGCGCAAAAATTAGCTTTTGGTGTAGCGTGTGAATTATTTGGAGAGCAAAATTGTGATGAATTTCACGAGCCATTAATGGGTAGTGAAGATTTTTCTTTTATGTTAGAGCATTGCAAAGGTGCTTATGCCTTTATTTTAAATAAGAATGATTATTATCTACACGACCCTAGATATATTTATGATGATGATACTTTAGTTAATGCCGCTGCATTTTATTCAGGAGTATGTTTAAAATATTTAAAATAATTTCATTTAGGAATTTTAATTTATAAAATTCCTAAATTTTTTTTAAAAAAATCACATATGGACATAATCAGGACTACTTTTATGGTATAACTTCATAAAATATTTAAGGAGTTTGTATGAAAAAGTATTTTCCTAAGGACAAAGCTGAATTATCAAGACTAGTTAAAAATCCAAAAATAGATTTAAAACTAATTGATACAAGTGCCATCACTGATATGAACTATCTTTTTAAGAATAGTTTAAGAGCTGATTTAGCTGATATAAATCACTGGGATTTTAGCAATGTTTTAAGTGTTAAAGGTATATTTGAAAACGCTACGCTAACAAACGAAATTTGCCTAAATACTAGCAAATGCAAGGATTTTTCTTATATTTTCAATCAAACAAATCTAGCTTTAGATGGCATGGGTAAAATCACTACTAAAATCAGCCTTGATATGAAAAGTTGTGAGGAGTTTAGGTTTTTTATGGTTGGGGTTGATATGGATTATGATAACTTAGAGCTTAAAAACCTAAATCTCAAAGAGCTTAGCGAAAGCCCATTTTTTGATATCTATCGCCATAGCCATAAATCATACAAAGATTTTTTACTTCGCCACGCAAACATTAGAAAAAACGGCGAAAAATATCAGCCTAAAAACAGATTTGAGTTAAAGCTTTTGGTGTTTTGCATAGATGATTTAAGCCTTATTGATACTTCTAGGATAATTAATTTGAGTTTTGTTTTTGATGGTAGCACTAGGAGTGATTTTAGTGGCTTAAAATCTTGGGAGCTTGGACAAGTTAGAGATACCTCATATATGTTTAATAACGCCATAAATCTAAAAAGCCTTCCTAAGCTAGTATTTAATAAACTTAAAAGTGCTGAAGGTATGTTTCACGGGTGCAAAAACCTTATAAGCCTTGATATGAATATCACAAAAAAGCCACATTGTTTTTCAAATTATCTAAGAAACACTAAAAGAATGTTTAAAAACTGCACTAATTTAAGGTATATAAATAAGCTTGATTTAAAAGGCGTTGAGAATGCTGATGAAATGTTTATGGGTTGTCTTAGTCTAAAACATCCTAGAGTTATATTTTCTAGCGATTTATATTCTTTAAGAGATATTCATACAAACTCAAGCGTGGTTTTTACTAAGCCTTTAATAAGGCTTAATGCAGAATGCAAGGTCACAAAAACTAGCTCTCGTAAGCTTATAGATGTGGTTTATGATAGGGGGATTTTTGATGTTTATGTGAAGTTATGCGATACAAAGGATAGGATTTATAGAGCTTGGGTAGTAAATAGGCGGTTTGCTAGAAGTTTTATAAGATTTGCTAAGGATTTGCTACCTAAAGATGAGCTTTATGACAAGGCAAAGAAGCTTTTACATAAAGGTGGCTTGATAGACGCAAGGTATCTAAGTCTTAAGCTTGACATTGACATGGCTAGAGCAAATACCATTCTTCATCATTTAGAGTATAAAAACTTTTTAGATATAAAGGCTAGAAAAATACTAAAAAAGGTAAAAAATCTTAGCCCAAGGGGTGATGGGATTTTGCATATCATAAGTGCTAATAAATATGATTTTGTTTGTAAGGGTGATAGTAGGGTGCTTGAAGAGATTTTTTATAATGATGAGTATTGCGATGAGTTTTATGAGCAAATTTGTAAATATAAGACTTTAAAGATTAGTGAGTATAAAAAGTTTTATAAGTTTGTCCCAAGAGATGTTAGGATAGTAAGGTTTTGTGGGAATTTTAGGGGTAGTGAATATAGGGAATTTTTGGGCTATTACGGGGGAGATAGCATCCCATCAAAATTAACTTTTGAGATTTATACAGATTCAAGAGCAAAAGGGTTTAAAATGATAGTTTTTAAGGAGATAAAATGATAGTTAATAAATTGTATTATAAAAACAAATTTAATAAAAAGGAGATAAGATGATAGATAAAGTAAAAGAACTTTATGCAAAAAACCCAAGCATAGCGTATGTGCAAAGAGAATTAGACATAGGTTATGAAACAGCACGAGAGCTAGTAGAAAGCATAAAAGATGAAATGGCTACTGAAGAAGAATGCCAACCAACAAACGAAATTATAAACCTTTTAGATGAGATTTGTATGGTATGTAAAGATGGTGGCAAGGTTAGGATATATAAGAGTTTTGATGAAATACAAGGCTTTTGCACCCCAACGATACTACATATCATACATAACGATGATTTAGGAATGTTTGAACTCTTAGAATTTCAAGAAAGATTGCAAGATGATAATAATGAAATATATGTTAATACTCATTGTGATCCTAAAAGTGATTTAAAGATAATAGCGATTAGCAAGGAGTAAAAATGAGTGAGATTAAAAGTGGGATTAAATTTAATCTAAGCGATGAAAATCCAGTAGGTTCTAATGTCTCAAGTTTTAGTGCTTTGGCAAGTGAATTAGAACTTAGCATACCTGATTATCAACGCCCTTATGTATGGGAGATAAAGCAAACAAGAATGCTTTTAAAAGATATTGAAAATACTAAAGATGGAGCTTTGCTAGGCTCTATTATTTTACATGAAATCAAACGAGATAATAAAACAATTTATGAAGTAATAGACGGACAGCAAAGGCTAACTACGATTAAGCTTATTTTGATGGCGTTGGGGAAATATGAAATTTTTAATGAAAATCAAAATAGATACAGTAACTACTTAAGTAATGTAAGTTTTTTTCATAAAATTTCTCAAGATAATATCAAGACTAATTACGAGTATATTAAAAACTATTTGAGTAACGAAGATAAGGCTAAAGATTTTTTAAAAAAGCTAGAAAAAACTCAATTTATAATAGTAGCTACAACAAATGCCGATGATGCTTTTATCTTTTTTGACAATACCAACTCAAAAGGCAAAAAGCTAGAAAGCTATGATTTAATAAAAGCCTTTCATTTACAGAGTTTAAGCCAAAAAAGCACATTTTTAGAAAAAAATGAAGCTAGGTATTTTGAAAAGCTAATAAAACAGCAAGATTATCCTAATTCTCTTGATATTTCTTATTTTATAAATAGTATTTTAACTCCGATTAGATTATGGACTAGAGGTAAAAAAATATATAAAGGCTTTAATAAACTAAGTTTTGCTGAGTTTTGTAAAGAAGATTTAGACAATATATCAAAATATGACAATGGCATTATGAGAGATTTTGCCATAGGTAGTGAGTTTTTTGAATATTTTAGAAAATACGCAAAAATACTTGAGTATGTAAAAAGCTTAGATTTTTTAAAAGATTTAAATAATCCAGATATTAAAAGTAAAGTAAATATTTTAACAGGCGTTAGAATGTGCTTGGTGGCTTATATAGATAAGTTTAATTGCGCTAATTTTGATTATGTAGCCTTGCTAATTACTAGAGCTGTTTATTCGCAAAGGATAGTTGAAGGTAGTATTAGTTGCTCAAAAAATGCTTTAGATGTTTTAAAAATCATTCATTTTAGCACCTATGAAAGTGATTTGGCTAATCAGTTAGAGCTTTTTATAGAAAAGTGCTATCAAGAAGAAAAAAATAAGCATGAAGGTGCAAAAAGAAAAGAAAGTAAAAAATATTTAAAAGAAATAAGAGAAAAATACGAAAAATATGGGATTTTAGGTCATTACTTAGGAGAGCAAAATGGAACAAAATAAAAAAGCAACATCAATAATTTGCACTATCAATAAACTAAATGAAAAAAATAATAACATAGAATTTAAGAAAAATTTTACAATCCCAACTTATCAAAGGCTTTATGCTTGGAAAGATGAGCAAATAAAAGCTCTTTTAGATGATTTTAGAAACTGTATTGAGCAACAAAAAACTCATTTTATAGGTAATATTGTAGTATCAAAAGATAATGGCAAATATATCCTTATAGATGGACAGCAAAGGCTAACTACTATTTGGCTAGTTTTAAGGTATTTGCTAAAAAAAGAATTTTCTATCAATAAAGTAGATTATTTTGATATAGAAATGCCTATTAGAAAAGAAGATATTCAGGCGATAGAAGATTATTGTGATAATGAAAAATCTTTAGATGAATGTTTTAACGAAAAAAACAATACTAATGTAGGTTTTAAGAATGCTTTTAAATGTTTTGAAGTGTATTTCGGTAAAGATGGTGAAGATTTTATTGATTTTATAAAAGAAAAAGTTAAGTTCAATCTAGTAATTTTAGGCGATCAAGTAGAGCTAAATAAATACTTCGTAAGGATGAATAATACAGGCGTTCAGCTTGACGGCACAGATATTTTAAAGGCAAGATTGTTAAAGCTGATAAGCGATAATGAAAAAGAACAAGAAAATCAAAAAGAAAAAAGCGAAGTTACAACATACGCTAGGATATTTGATGAATGTTCGCAGATGAATTATTTTTCAGATTTTGGTTTTGTAAATAATAGTAAAGACCCTAATACAACTCCGCCAACTATTGAAAATATAATTAATAATGAAAATAAGTTACAAAATTATTCAAATAACGATAAAGATAGAGCTGAGTTTGAGAGTATTATTGATTTTCCTACCTTTGTTTTGCATGTTTTTAAGATTTTATCAAGACAAGAATCAACTAGAAATTATTTTAAATCTGAAATATCAATAAAAAAAGATAAATTCCTTGAAAATACTTGGGAATGTATTGATTTTGATAGATTTACTTGTAAAGCTTGTAAATCTTTAATAGCAAAAACAATCATAGATGCTTTAAAAGATTACAGAACCATTTTTGATACCTTTGTGATAAAAAGAAAATCTGATGATGATGAAAATGTGTATAAGTTATGGAATAGATTTAAAAAGAATGATAATAAAAATGATGATTGGCATGAAGTTGATAATACTATTGATTTAAAACTAATCCAAAACTATCTAAGAGTAGCAAGGCGTGGAGATAATGCCAACTACCACCACTTTTTAACGCATTACTTAGAATTTTGTAAAAATAAAATCTTTGAAGAACAAAAAGTAATAGCTAATAAAAATTATTTGGAAATATTAAAAAGCAATGCTGGCAAGCTTAAAAACTACCTAAAGAATATTGATGACCTTTTGGCATTAAAGCAATTGGTAAAAGAAAACAACCCACAAGAAAATACTCAAAATTTAATTGATATTATTAGTGATATTTCTTTTAATGAAATTAGTAGTGAAGAACAAACAGATATTACAAGTTTAAATTTTAATTTTTTAAATAAAGGTACAAATACCCCGCATTATTGGTTTTATCGCTTGGAATATTACTTATTAACTGATGAAAATTTTAAGGAAAAACATAAAGATGATACTGAAAAATATCGTTTTAGGTATGTTAATTCAGTTGAACATGTTTTAGCACAAAATGATGTAAGTGGTTTGGCTAAGCAAGAAGAAAATCAAGAAGTGTTGGATAATTTTGGAAATCTAGCTTTGATAACTGATGGAGAAAATTCAGAATTTAGCAATAAGCCGTTTAATGAGAAACAATCACAATTTGATAGTTACTTAAAAAAAGGCTTAGTGATTAGCTTAAAACTTTTAGATATATATAAAAATGAAGAATATCAAAAAGATGAGAATGGTAATAAGTTGATTAGTCAGGTTTGGCAAAAAACCCAAATTAATGACCACCAAAAGGCAATGCTAAAAGTTTTACAAAATTCTTTTTTTAATTCAGAAGAGAAATTAAAATAGTAATTAGAAAATACACGAGATGAATTTATTTCGTGTATTTTTAATCTAAATTAAATAATTTTGCGAGAGTGAAGTTCTTAAACCAAATATAAAATTAAAATGAAATTCCTAATTCAAATTCTAAAAAAAATTTTTAAAAAATCACATATGGACATAATCAGGCACATGCTTATGATATAACTACAAAAAACTCACAAGGATAAAAGATGAAAAAATACAAACCAACCATAAAAGCCGAGCTAAAAGAGCTAGCAAATGATGAGAGTATTTATCTAGGTGATATTGATACAAGCCTTATCACTGATATGAGTGGGCTTTTTTATGAAAGTAGCAGAAAAGACTTTAGTGGGATAAACGAATGGGATACTAGCAATGTAGTGAATATGAGCGAAATGTTTGCAGGGTGTATGCATTTTAACGAAAAGCTTGAGTTTGATACCAAAAATGTAACAAATATGGAAGGAATGTTTTACGGATGTAAAAAACTAAATCAAGCGATTTGCCTTAATACTGGCAATGTAAAAGATATGCATGGAATGTTTGCTAATTGTGTTAGCTTTAATCAAGAGCTTAGTTTTGATACTTCTAGTGTAGAAGATATGAGAGCGATGTTTTTAGGATGTGAAAAACTAAATCAAGCGATTTATTTTAATACTAGCAATGTAAAAGACATGAGTGGGATGTTTTATGAGTGCAAAGAATTTAATCAAGAGCTTAGTTTTGATACAAGCAATGTAAAAGATATGACAAGAATGTTTGCTAATTGCGTTAGCTTTAATCAAGGGCTTAGTTTTGATACTTCTAATGTGGTTTATATGTGTGAAATGTTTGCATGGTGTAGTAATTTTAACCAAGAACTAGAGTTTGATACTAGTAAAGTAAAAAATATGAATGGTATGTTTTATAAATGTACAAATTTTAATCAACCGCTTAGTTTTGATACAAAAAATGTAAAACAAATGGTTGAAATGTTCGCAGGTTGTAAGAGTTTTAACCAAAAGCTTAGTTTTGATACCAAAAATGTAGAAGATATGAATTGTATGTTTTATGATTGTAAAGAATTTAATCAAAAGCTTGATTTTAATACAAGCAATGTAAAAGATATGAGTGCTATGTTTGCGGGTTGTTCTAAATTTAATCAAGAGCTTGATTTTGACACAAAAAATGTAGTAAATATGAATGCGATGTTTGCTAAATGCTCTAGTTTTAATCAATATGTAGATTTTGATACAAAAAATGTAGTGGATATGAGCGAGATGTTTAAAGATTGCACGAGTTTTGATAAATTTATTAATTTATACACAAATAGTGTTGAGAATATGTATGAGATGTTTGATGGGTGTGAAAGTTTAAAAACCTTGCCTGATTTTTATTTAGAATACTATAAAAACTACGATGAAGATACTGATATTATATATTTTGATGAATATTAAGGGAATTTAAAACAGGAATTTCAATTTATTAAAAAAAGATTTTATGAAAAAATATAATTTAAAAATAAAGAAGAGTTACTATAAAACAACAAATTTGCTTGAAGTAGATTAAATATTTTTTATTTATATTTTAAAAATGATTAAAATTGTAGTTATTGGTTTTAGTAAAAATTACTATAAAATCAGCAAATTAAGTATTAAATCATTATCTTAAATATTTAATCTTTACATAAAAAGAAATTCCTAAAATCAAATATCAATAATTATTATGAGTTGATTTTAGGTTTTTTGTAAGATTTATTAATTCATTTAGTTTTATATTATTTAACGCTAGGAAAAATCTAAGATTTTTTGGCACTTTTGCTAGTCTATAAGCGTCTTTTTGCTCCTTACTAAGCTTTGTAATAGCCTTTAAAAAAACCATAAAAAATCCTTTATAAAAGCAAACACAAACACAATCAGTCCTAAAATAAAGCTCGGCTTCGTTGTTTTTATTTAGCTGGTTTTTTAGCTCTAATTTTTGCTTTGATGAGCTTACAAAACCTAGTTTTTTAATAGCTTTATCTAAAGAATTTTCATCTTTACAAAAATAAATTCCTTTATAAACCAAGCTATCTTTACATATTTTACTCTTATCAAATTCTAAATATTTTAAAGTATTTCTTATGCCATTTGCGTAGTGTTTTACAAAATCATTTGCATAATTTAATCTAATTTCGTTTCTTTTATATTTGGTATTAAAATTACTTTCATCTTGAAAATATTCATAATTATTCTCATTTAAATACAGCATAATTTCATCTTTGCTAGTATTAATTAATGGGCGAATTATTTTATAATTTTTCCTTGTATCAATCCCGTTAAAACCCAATAGATTGCATAATCCCGCACCTTTTGTAATTTGCATTAAAAACCACTCAAACCTATCATTTAAATTATGAGCTACTATTAAATTATCATAATCTTGCATTAATTCATCAAAAAAATCATATCTATATTTTCTAGCATTACTTTCAAAATTATTATTATCAAGATTTACTTTTTTAGTAAAGATTTTTTTGTTATGAGCTTTTGCTAATTTTATAGCGCTTTGCTCTTCGTTATTTGAATTAATTCTAGTCTGATAATTCACAAGGCATAAATCAAACTCACAAAGCTCTAAAAGTGCATAAAAAAGTGCCGTGCTATCAGTCCCGTGTGAAAATGCTAAAAGGTTTTTTTTACCTTTTAGCTCTTCTAAATATTCAATTCTCATAGCGTCTAATTGCAGTTGCTATTAGTGTTTTTTCATGCACTTGAGTGATTTTACAAACTATTAAATCACCCACTTTTAGCTCTCCTATCTCACTTTCATTTATTAAGATTTCTCCATCTATATCTCTATCAAATAAAAGCGGCTTAGCACCTATAAAAAACTCGCCTTCGCTAGATTCTCCTAAACAACTTGCTATTATTTCTTGATTTAGCATTTTTTCAAAACTTGCATTGATTTTAGCATCTACGATTTTTTCAATCTTTTTTAGCCTACTTTTAATAGTATTTGCATTGATTTGTTGCATTGAGTAAGCGGCGGTATCTTCTTCTTTTGAATATGCAAACACACTAATTCTATCAAAATCAAATTCTTTAATAAACTCGCATAAATCTTCAAAATCTTCTTCACTTTCTCCTGGGTGTCCTACGATAAAACCAGTTCTTAAAAAGCTATTAGGAGCTGCTCTCATTTGCTCTAAAAAGCTAATAGCCTTAGCCTTATCATAGCCACGCTTCATAATTTTTAATAATTTATCGCTTGAGTGTTGAAGTGGCATATCAAAATAATTCACAAATACTTTTGAATTAATTATTTTAGTAATTAAACTAGGCTTAATTGAGCTTGGGTATAGGTATAAAATTCTAGCAGCCTTTATGCCTTCAATTTTTTCAATTTCTGAAATTAAATTCTCTAAACCATCGCTAATTTTTAAGTCTTTTAAATAAGAGCTTGTATCTTGAGCAATGAATGAAAAATCATAAAATCCCCTAGCAACTAAGCCTTTAACTTCAGCTACTACATCATCTATTGGGCGAGATTTTAACTTGCCTTTAAATGTAGGAATAGCACAAAAGCTACAGGTTTGATTGCAACCTTCAGCGATTTTTATATAAGCGTGAGTATTTGAGCCTGTTATTACTCTTTGAGTATTTGCGTCTTGTAAATATACAAAATCTCTAAATCTACTTTCACGACTTGCTATTAATTCATCAATTTTTGCATACTCGCTAACTCCTGCAAATAAATCAACTTCGGGTAATTCTTTAACTAATTCATCTTTGTATCTTTGCATTAAGCAGCCAGTTACTACTAAAATTGAGCCTTTTTTTCTAATTTCGTGTAGTTCTAAAATAGCATTAATACTTTCAATTTTTGCACTTTTTATAAAGCCACAAGTATTTACTATCAATACATCAGCTTCACTTGCTTCATTAGTAATTTCATATTCTTTTAAGCGACCTAGCATAATTTCACTATCAACTAAGTTTTTATTACAGCCTAAACTTTGTAAAAATAATTTCATTTAAATTCCTTTTAAAAAAGCTATTATCTTAATAAATTTTAGCTAAGATTTGCCTTTAAAATACAACTACGGAGCAAAATTTGGATAATTATGAATTTAGTGAATTATTAAAAGAATTACAAATAAAACTTGACAATATAGAAAAAATAATCAAACCAAACGAGGCAAAAGAAAGAATAAAAGAAATAGAAAAAGAGCAAGAAGACCCAGCATTATGGGCTGATGCAAAAAGAGCAGCCGAGCTTGGTAAAGAAAAAACTAAATTAAATCAATTAGTATCAAAATATGAAATTGCAAATAGTGAATTAGTAGGCACTAGCGAGTTGTTTGAACTTGCGGTGAAAGAAAATGATTATGAGACTTTAGAAGCTTTATTTATAGATAGTCCTAATTTAGAAGAAACTATTAAAAGTCTTGAAATATCAATGCTTTTAAGTGGGGAAAATGATACTAAAAACGCAATTATTAATATTCACCCAGGAGCAGGTGGAACGGAGAGTAATGATTGGGCGAGTATTGTTTATAGAATGTATTTGAGATTTTGTGAAAGAGAAGGCTTTAAAGTTGAAACACTAGATTATCAAGAAGGTGATGAAGCAGGGATAAAAGATGTTAGCTTTGTTGCTCGTGGGCTTAATGCTTACGGGTATTTTAAGGCTGAACACGGAGTTCATAGACTTGTAAGAATTAGTCCATTTGATAGTAATGCTAGACGCCATACGAGTTTTTGTAGTGTAATCGTTGCACCTGAAATTGATGATGATATAGAAATTGAAATTGAAGAAAAAGATATAAGAATTGATTATTATAGAGCAAGTGGTGCAGGTGGTCAGCATGTAAATAAGACAGAAAGTGCGGTAAGAATTACTCATATTCCAACAGGAATTGTAGTGCAATGCCAAAACGATAGAAGTCAGCATAAAAACAAAGCCACAGCTTATAAAATGCTTCGTTCAAGATTATATGAACTTGAAATGGAGAAATTAAACGATGGAAAAGATACAGGAGGAGTTGGCGAAAATAGTTTCGGACATCAAATTCGCTCGTATGTTTTAGCTCCTTATCAGCAAGTAAAAGACGCTAGAAGTAATGAGGCATTTAGCCAAGTTGATGCGATACTTGATGGGGATATTAAAAAAATGATAGAAGGTGTATTAATTGCACTTAAGGATAATGATTAATAGTAAATTTTTAAAGGCAAAAAATGACTGAAGAACAAATATCTTATCTTCAAGATAGACTAAGAACGCAGGATTTAGAAACTATAAAAGATAAGAATTTGTCTAAGAATATTTGTTTAAAAGATCCAAATTTAGGTTTTATGCTAGCGGCTACGATAGGAATTTGTGGTATTGATAGGATTTATAAGGGTGATTTTATTTTAGCATTTATAAAGTTTTTATTATTTTTTTCTTTTACAATTATTTTATTAATGGCGATGACTGAGATTAAAGTTGTAGAAAAAATTTATAGTTTATTTTTCCATCGTAGTGACGGACTTATTGCTTTTCTTTGTTTTTTATTTTTGGGATTTTTATTAACCATTATATATGTTATAGAATTATTTGCTATAGCAAATGGTATTCGCAAGGAAAATTACAAAAAAGTTTTAGCTTACATTGAAGGCTATGATAAAAAATAAAAATTTGATTATTACAAAGGAAAAACGATAATTTCCAAAAGATTTTAAGTGTTATAAAGGAAGAAAATTGAATATATTTTTATTATTAATAATAATTTTAGCAATTATAGGATTTATTACAGGTAAGGGTATTATTAGAACCATAATATCGTTTTTTGCGATAATATTAGGGACTATTTTAACGGCTATTTTAGGGCTTATTGGAGCAATTTTATTACCTTTATTTTTTAAAGGAAATATTTTAAATAATCAATTTACTAAAATGAAAGGTGGATATGCTGAATACCTAGTCGCACTTATTGCAAAAATAGCTAAACTTGATGGAGTAATTTCGCCTAAAGAAGCCGAATTTATAAAATTAATACTAGATAATAATTCTTATAATTTAGTTGAGCGTGAGAGATTAAAAAAGGTTTTTAAAGAAGCTAAAGAAAATCCAGAAAATTATAGGATAGTGGCACAAGAGCTTAAAAATAATTTTATTTTAAGCAAAAATGAAAAGCTTAATATTATGCAAAGTTTGCTTTATTGTGCGAGTATTGATGGTTTTAGTGAAAAAAAGATTTTTGCGTTAAAAGAAATTGCAGAGATTTTTGGCGTTACACAAGAATTTGCACAATTTATAAATTTTGGTAACAATAACAAACAAAATAATAATAAAATTAAAAAAGACCCTTATGAGGTTTTAGAATTAAGTCCTAATGCTAGTTTAGTTGAAGTAAAAGCAGCATATAGAAGACTTGCTAAAAAATATCATCCTGATGTGTTAAACACAAAAAATCTTAGTGAAAGCGAGCTAAGAGCAGGGATAGAGAAATTTCATGAGATTAATGAAGCTTATGAGATTTTAAAACAAAAATTAAGTTAAGGAAGTAAAGTGGTAGTTTTAATAACAGGTGTTGCAGGATATATTGGCTCAGCCACTGCATCTGGATTTTTAGAAGCTGGGCATAAGGTAATTGGAATTGATAATTTAAGCGGTAAAAACAAAAAAGCTATAAAAAATATAAAAAAATATTATGAAGTTGATTTTTATGAAGTTGATATTTCAAATAGCGAAGCTTTAGAAGATGTAATGTCAAGATTTAAAATTGATATGGTATTTCATTTTGCAGCAACTAGCAATGAGAATTTTAGTAAAAAAGATAATCTAACTTTTTATGAAAACAATATCATAAATCTTTTTAAATTATTAAAAGCTATGAAAAAATTTAAAGTTAAGACTTTAATATATCCATCAAGTATATTTGCTAATGTAGGATTGGAAAATACCTGTGATGCTTATGTTAAGACAAAAATCTTAGCTGAAAATATGATACAAGATTATGCTAGAAGCAATCCTGATTTTTCTTATGCAATTTTAAGATATTGCAATATTGCAGGGTATTATTCTAAGATATTTTTAGGAGAATTTGAACATTATTCAATTATTAAAAATATCACAAGAATTGCTTGCGGTAAGTCTGAATTAGGTCGTGATTTTAACTATGATGAGAATTATCATTTCGCACATATTGATGATATTGTTAATATTAATTTAAAAGTAGCTAGCGAGCTTTATACAACCAAAGAAAATATATGCACTACAATAGCTAGCAAAGAAAGTATAAGTGTAGAAAATCTAATCAAATTAGTAGAAAAGTTAAGCAAAAAAGAAATAGATATAACAATAGCTTTAAAAAATGACCATTGCGATAAAATTAAGTCTTGTAATTTATTAAAATATGAATTAGAGTATTCAATAGAAGATATTTGCAAAAATCAATTAGAACACGAAGCTAGGTTTTAATGTTTAGATATTTATTATTAGCTTATGAAAGAGAAAAATTAGAATTATTTTTAAAAAGATTTGATTTAAGATGCGATGAAGATATAGAATATGCTTTAGTTTATGAAGAAAATGAAGAGATTAAAGCAAGTGCTTGTATAAGCGGTAATATTGTAAAATGTATAGCAATTGATAAATCTTTACAAGGTAATAATTTTAGTGCTACTTTACTAACTCAAATTGCAGATAAATTAAGAGAATTAAATATAAATGAATATTTTATATTTACAAAGCCTTGTAATGTAAAAGTATTTGAGAGTTTAGGGCTTTATTTATTATGTCTTACAAAAGATGTTGCGTTATTTGAAAACACAAAGTTAAATTATGAAAATTATAAATTTGAACTAGCTAAACATTATAAAAAAGCAAAAAAAATTGGCTCAATTGTAATGAATTTAAATCCTATGAGTAAAGGGCATTTATATTTAATTCAAAAAGCCTTAAAGCACTGCGAAATATTGCATATATTTATTTTAAGCGAAGATTTAAGTATGTTTAATACAAAAGCAAGGCTTGAGATTGTAAGAAATGAATTAAAAGATTATAAAAACATAATAATTCACGAAAGTAAAAATTATATTATTTCAAAAGCTACTTTTCCTACATATTTTTTAAAGGATAATGCTAATGTTAATGAGATTTATTCAAGGCTTGATATTACATTATTTGCTACAAAAATAGCACCTATTTTAGGGATAAATATGAGATTTTTTGGGACAGAACCAAAAGATAAAATAACAAAAGATTACAACCAAAAAGCAAAAGAAATTTTAAAAGAATTTAAAATCAAATTCTATGAAATCAGTAGAGCTAGAATAAATAAAAAAGTAATAAGTGCAAGTAGGATTAGAAAAATTATTTTAAATGATAAGGATTATTTAAATAATAAGGAGTTAAAATCCCTTTGTGCTAATTCAACTTATGAGTATTTAAAAAACAATTTAATAACTAAAAATTAAGTTATCTTTGTAATAATAAAAGAAAACTTAAAAAATTTAATTAATTAGGAGATTTGATGATTACAACTATTGCAAGTGCTGGTTCATTAGAATCAGGCGATGTTTTAATTAGTGTAAGTCCTGCTAATGTGGGAAGGAAAATTGAATTAAATTCTAGTGTTTATAAACAATTTGGAGAACAAATATTAGCTAGCGTTAATGAAGTATTAGATGAATATGATATTAAAAATGTAACAATAAAAATAGAAGATAAAGGAGCGCTTGATTTAGTAATTCGTGCAAGACTTAAAACTGCTATTTTTAGAGCTAGTTTAAAAGATTATGATTGGGAGAGTGAATTATGCTAAATAAAGATAGACTTAGAAGAAGTATGATGTTCTTACCCGGAAATGCACCTGCAAAATTAATAGACGCACATATTTATGGAAGTGATTCTATTATGATTGACTTAGAAGATGCAGTAAGTATTTCAGCAAAAGATGCTGCTAGAATGCTAACTTATGAAACTCTTAAAAAGATTAATTATGGTTCAACTGAAGTTGTTGTAAGAATAAATGCTTTAAATTCTCCTTATGGAAGAGATGATGTAATAGCTATGGTTAGTGCTGGAGTTGATGTTATAAGACTTCCAAAGACTGATAATGCAAACGAAGTTAAAGAAGTAGATGAGTTAATAAGCGAAGTTGAGCATAAATTAAATCGTCCTAAAAAAACTTTAATTCTAGCAGCAATTGAGAGTGCTACTGGGGTTATTAATGCTTGTGAGATTGCAAAGGCAAGTGATAGATTAATGGGGATTGCTCTTGGAGCTGAAGATTATGTAACGAATTTAAAAACAACTAGAAGCAAACACGCAATGGAGCTTTATTATGCAAGAGAGCAGATAATTCACGCAGCAAGAAGCAATAATTTATATTGTTTTGACACCGTTTTTTCAAATATAAAAGATAAAGTTGCATTTGCTGAAGAAGTGCAATTTATAAAAGACTTAGGTTTTGATGGCAAATCAGTAGTTCATCCAAGTCAAATCAAAATAGTTCATGATATTTATACTCCAAAAGAAAAAGAAATAATAGACGCTTTAAAAGTAGTAAACGCAGCTAAAGAAGCGGAAAAAAATAGCATAGGTGTAATTGCAGTTGATGGCAAAATGGTAGATGGTCCAATTATTATTAGAGCTTTAAGAGTGCTTGAATTAGCTAAAGCTAGTGGTCTTTATAAAGGAGAATGATTATGTATAAAGTAAATGCAGTTAATAGAAAAATACCTAATAAAATTGCTAATTATAAAGATGTAGTTGTATATAGTGGAGAATTAAAACAACCAAAAGAGCGTAAAATCGGTGCAGCTATTAGAGTTGGCAAAAAAGAAGATAAATTAGTCTCAAGTATAAAAGACGCTATTATAAAATCAGGCTTAAAAGATGGTATGACAATAAGTTTTCATCACCATTTTAGAAGTGGAGATTATATTTTAAATCTAGTTTTAGAAGAAATAAGCAAACTAGGTATTAAAAATCTTTGCGTAGCAGCAAGCTCTCTTTCAACTTGTCATAAACCTTTAATTGAGCATATTAAAAATGGTGTTGTAACAAGTCTTCAAACAAGTGGTCTAAGAGAGCCATTGGGTTCTTTTATTAGTAATGGTGGATTAAAAACTCCTGTAATTATTAGAAGTCATGGTGGTCGTGCTAGAGCTATTGAAGATGGCTCACTTAAAATTGATGTAGCATTTATTGGTGCTCCAAGTTGTGATAAATTTGGTAATCTTAATGGTTATACAGGCAAATCTGCTTGTGGTAGTTTAGGCTATGCTAAGGTTGATGCTATGTATGCTAATAAAGTTATTGCAATTACTGATAATTTAGTAGATGGAATAAATCTTCCTGCTAGTATTGACCAAACTATGGTGGATTTTGTTTGTGAGATTGAGAGTATTGGCGATCCAAAAGGTATAGTATCAGGTGCAATTCGTTTTAATGATAATCCAAGAGATATTTTAATAGCTGAAAATGCTTTAAAATGTATATTAGCATCAGGTTTATTTAAAAATGGCTTTAGTTTTCAAACAGGAGCTGCAGGAGCTTCTTTAGCAGTAACTAAGCTTTTAAAAGAAGAGATGATTAAGCATAATATCACTGCTAGTTTAGGTGTTGGTGGTATCACTGCTGCTTTAGTTGATTTGCATGAAAATGGTTTGATGGATGCGCTTTTTGATACTCAAAGTTTTGATTTAGATGCTGTTAGCTCACTTGCAAAAAACCCAAAACATTATGAAATATCAGCATCTTTTTATGCAAATCCAAATCTAGTTACTCCAGCGGTAAATCAATTAGATTTTGTAATGTTGGGAGCACTTGAGATTGATACGAATTTCAATGTAAATGTAATTACTACTTCAACAGGTGTTATTAATCAAGCAATAGGCGGACACCAAGATACTGCTGAAGGTGCAAAAATTGCAATGATTTTAGCACCATTAATTCGTGCTAGAATTCCAATCGTAGTTGATAATGTAAGCACAATTTGCACCCCAGGAGCAAATGTTGATGTGGTTTGCACTGATTACGGAATTGCAGTAAACCCTAAAAGAACTGATTTGATAGAGAATTTCACAAAAGCAGGTATTAAATTATATACGATTGAAGAACTAAAAGAAATGGCAGAAAAAATCACAGGCAAACCAGCTAGTATTAAATTTGGCGATGAGGTAGTAGGCGTTGTAGAATATCGTGATGGCAGCGTTTTAGATGTGATTTATAAATCTTTACAAAATTAGGAATTTATTTCCTAATTTTATTACCAAATTACACATATTAAACTCAATTTTTAAGTATTTCTTGTTTATTTAATTAAAACAATTTAAAGTATAAGATATTTAAAGGAGAGTTTTATGTGGATTGGAAGAAATGATGGCGAAGAAAGTATTCATAACAGAGTTTTTAAATGTTTGAATACTTCATCTTCAAATAAATTAATAGGATTTTGTTCTAGTTTAGGTGTAGATAGAAATCACGGAAGAGTTGGTAGCGAATTAGCACCGAATATTATTAGAAAAAATATGGCAAATTTTGCTGTATTTGATGATTTTAGCTTTGATGATTTAGGTAATATTGATAATTTTAAAAGCCTAGAAGAAGCTGATGATTTATTATACGATAAGCTTAATTTAGTATTAAAAAATCAAGATTATTGCGTTATTTTAGGTGGTGGTCACGAAACTTCTTTGGCTGGAATTAAGGCTTTATTAGATAATAAACAAAATGTAGGTGTTATTAATTTTGACGCACATTTTGATGTGAGAATTCAACCCCAACACACTTCAGGCAATTCGTTTTATGAAGCTTATAAATACGCAAAATCAAATAATTATTCTTATAAATATTTATGTATTGGGGCAAATGCTTTATCAAATACTCAAGCTTTATTTAATACTATGCAAGATATGAATGCTAAATATGTTTTAGATAAAGACTTTGATAATTCAGCAAAAATTGTAAAAGAATTTATATTAGATTGCGATGTTTTATATCTTAGTATTGATATTGATGTGTTTTCTTTAAGCTATGCACCAGGTGTTAGTGCTCCTGCTGTTTATGGTATTAGTTTGCAACAAATTTTACCGATACTAAAAATTATTTTAGATAGTAAAAAAGTTGCTTTAGCTGATATTTGCGAGTTTAATCCAAAATATGATATAGATAATCATACTGCTAAATTAAGCGCTTATTTAGCTTATATTTTATTAAGAAAGGCTGTTATATGAGTTTTGATAGTTTAAGCGTATTGGCAATTAGCATTGGTGTTTTATTATTTGGAATGTTTTTAAAAACCAAAATCAATTTTTTAGAAAAATTTTGTATCCCAGCTCCTGTTGTTGGTGGATTTTTGGTAAGTATTTTAGTATGGTTTTTAACCTTTATAGATATTAATATTGAATTTGATAAGTCATTGCAAACTCCTTTTATGGTTGTATTTTTTAGTGTTGTAGGGCTTAGCGGAAGTGCTAGATTATTAAAAGTTGGTGGTAAATTGCTTTTAATATATTTAGCGTGTTGCTGGGTAATGGCTATTATGCAAAATACTATTGGAATTACTATGATGAATGCTTTTGGGCTGAATAGTTTATATGGAATTTTAAGTGGGGCTGTTGCTTTAGAAGGAGGACACGGAAATGCTATTGCTTTTGGTGGTATGGTGGAAGATTTAAGTGGTCTTAGCAATGCTAAAGTAGTAGCAATTGCAGCGGCTACTTTTGGTTTAATAAGCGGCTCTTTACTCGGTGGGCCTTTATGTAGATATTTAATACTTAAATATAAATTAGAGATAAAAACAAACGAAGATATACAAGATATTGACCCGCTAAAGCACAATATTCATCACGCAAGTTATCAAGAATTTTTAAAATCTTTATTTTTAATACTTTGTATTATGTGCATTGGATTTTATATAAGTTCATTATTTACAAAACTTAGCGGTTATTCTTTGCCAAGCTATGTGGGCGCTATGTTAATAGCAATGCTAATTAGAAATATAAATGATATTTTTAATATATTTAAATTAAATCAATACACAATAGATACTATTAGTGAGCTTAGCTTAGGAATATTTTTAACTATGGCTATGATGAGTTTAAAAATCAATGAATTAAGCGTGGTTGCTATGCCTTTATTGATTACGCTTTTTGTTCAAGTTGTTGTTTTAGCATTATTTGCAATATTTGTTGTGTTTAGATTGTGCGGGAAAAACTATGATAGTGCTATTATGTGTGCTGGATTAATGGGGCATGGCTTGGGTGCTACTCCTAATGCGGTTGCAAATATGAATGCTGCTTGCAATAGATATTCTTTATTCTCAAAACCTGCATTTTTGATAGTTCCTTTGTGCGGTTCTGTTTTGATAGATATTGTGGCTATTCCTTTGAATACTTATTTGATTAATATATTTGCTTAACTTAGGATTACTCCTAAGTTAAATTACTCTACTACGCCATCACTAAAAGTGTATTGGGTTAGAGAATTTTCTTTTGCTTGAATACAGATATAATTTAGTTTAGTTTTTGCAAAAATCTGTCTTTTTACACTAGGTGCAACTCTAATTATATCTCCTGTTTTAATTAAAATTAGTTCATTATCTAACTTTATTTCCCCATTACCATCTAAGATAATATAAACTTCTTCATTTTCTTTATGATAATGAACAAAAGGCACATTAGTATTTGCTTCCATTGTGTTAATACTTATTTCACAAGATGTAAATCCTAAAGCTTCTTTTAAATCAATTCTTTGAATATTTTTAAATTCTCCTAGACTTTTTACACTAAATCCATTACTCATTTTGACTCCTTTTTAGTTTGATAACGAACTATTTTTGCATAAAAAGTTAAATATATTTTAATTTTTTATGTTATTTAGCATTTTTTCTAATAATTCTTCTAAAAATAACTCTTCTGCTTTTGAAAAGTTTTTAAGTAATTTTTCAAAAACTATATTTGATACTTCTTCAAATATTGGTTTTAAATCTAAAGTTTTTTGAGTTGCTTTTATTAAATACATTCTACTATCGTTACTACTTTGGCTTTTTGTGATATATCCATTTTGTTCTAATTTGTCTATTAAAGAGCTAATTGTAGCCTTGCTTCTATGTATTTTTTGTGCTATTTGAACCATACAATATTCTTTTTCATCAAATAATATATTTAAAATATCAGCGTGAGAAAAGGATAAATCAAATTCTACTCTTTTACTAAGTTCTTTTAAAATTAATTCATTTGATAGTTCTTTTATTCTTCCCATTAAAAATAAGCTTGAGTTCATATTTTGTCCTTATAATTTTTTTTATTATATAAAAATATTAAAAAATTTATTGAATTTTTTAAAAAGTAAAAGATATTTTTGCTAAATTTAAAAAAAGGAGTAAAAATGTCTGATAAATTTTTAAAGAAATTTAGAATTTGTTTTGCTAGGAATACTAAAAGATTAATGTTAAATTACAAAAGAGAGTTTAAAAGGCTTTATTTTAATTATTTTAAATTATTAAAACTCGCCAATATATTTGTAAAAACTATGAGATTTTCTTTAGTTTTAATAACTTTTGTTTCTGTAATAGCTTATACAAAATATTATTTATTTGAAGTTGGGTATTTGCCTAGATTTGATTTTAATTTATTACTTACATTTGGATATGTGTGTTTTGTTTATTCTATTTTTATAGGGATTATTCCTTATGTTATGATTGAATTTGTTGTGCTTTTAGCTTGTAAAAGAAAAAAGTCAAATAAATTTGGCTTTAAAATTCTTAATTTTTTGTATGAAAGAGTATTTTTATTATTTGTAATTATAGTAATTATCATAATTGAATTAGTATTTTTAAGTTTAGTTCAAATATATCAAAACGAAAATGTAACTTTTCCAACGATAAATCATTGCTTAAATGTTATGATGGCTATATTTATTACTTTATGTTTTTTTGCATATTTTTTTAAAAGATTTAGTTTGATTATAAAAATTATTTGGATAATTTGCTCTATTTGGTATTTTTTTAGTCTTGATATTAAAGTTGTTAAATTAGCCAACATTGGTGGGTTTAGAACTGATATTGTAGTTAGTAAAAATAGTTTATATATGAGTTATTTTATAAATTATAAAAAGCTAGATATTAATGATTGTGATATTAAAAAAGGAGAGAAAAATATTTGTAAATTAAGCGATGGAAATTATGTATTAAAAGATGTATTGATTTTATCTAGCTTAAGTGATGTTGTTTATATAGAGCTTAATTTAAATAATAAAGCCCAAACTCTAGACTTTAAACAAAGCGAAATAGAAATAATTAATAGGTTTTAAGTTTGTTATTAATTTTTATGGTGTAAATTTAATACGCATACATATTAATTTTTAAAGAAAGGTCTAGTATGAAAAGATTTGCAACGATTTTATTTTGTGCATTTAGTATTTTAGGTGCTAATTTATTAGCTAATGATGACACGCCTCCTAAGGAGCTTTTACAATTATTACACGACCATACTCCGCTAAAGCCTACTAAGGTTTTTGATGATGTTTATTGTCTTGGGACAAAAAGCGTTGTAGCATACGCAATAACAACTAGCGAAGGCATAATTTTAATTGATGCTATGTGGGATAATGATGATGCAAAAGTGATTGAAAATGGGTTAAAAGCTTATAATTTAGACCCAAAAGATGTAAAAATTGTCTTAATTACTCATGGACATGGCGATCATTATGGTGGGGCTAAGTATTTTCAAGATAAATATAACGCAAAAGTTATGATGAGTGCTATTGATAAGGATTTTATGTATTCATACAACGAAGGCCCAAATGACCCAAAATATCCTAAGCCAACGATTAATCATTTACTAAAAGATAAAGAAATAATAAAGCTCGGTAATAAAGAAATTAAAACTTTCTTAACCCCAGGGCATACCATAGGAACTACTTCAATTATCTTTGAAAGCTCGTTTAATGGTAAGAAATTTAATGTATTTTTATGGGGTGGAAATGGAATTTCAAAAGATAAAAATCTACAAATTGCTTATGATAAATCTTTAGATGAGTTTAAAAAAGAGCTTGATAAAAACAATGTAGTAGCAAAGCTAGAATCACATTTATTTAGAAATAATGGATATGAAAAATTAGAAAACATTTATAATAATAATTTCAAAACCCATCCATATATCATAGGAAAAGAAGGCATAGATGCTTGGTATAAAGAATACAAAGGACATATAAAAGAAAAATTAGATAACAATTAATAGTTAAAATAGCAGTTGCAAGGAGATAATATGAATATAGGTATCAAAATCTGTGCGACTGCTAGGATTATTTATCAGCATTTACATAAATCATTTTTAGACTTAGACATTACACCTGAACAATGGATAGTCTTAAATGCTTTATGTAAAAGCCCAAAAATCTCACAAAAAGAGCTTTCAGAACTTACCCAAAAAGACCAAAACACCATAAAAGCAATAGTTGATAAGCTTGTTTTAAAAGACTTAGTTATTAGAAAAACTAATCAAAATGATAAAAGAGCCTTTATTTTAAGTCCTACAAAAAAAGCCAAAGAATTAGCACTAATTTGCACCAAAATAGACAATATTATGTTAGATAAAATTCTAAGTGTTTTTAAAAATAAAAATGAGCTTGATTATTTTATAAATAAGCTAGATAATATACAAAAGAGTATTGAAAATGAAAGAAATTAAAGAGATTTTGCTAAATATATTTTTATTAAATTTCATATAGATTTATCTAAAAAACTTTATTTTAAATTCTTAGCTTTACTAGGTATATTTTTTGTTTTTTTATATATTATTTGAATATGTTTTTCAAATTTCAAATATATCTTTTATATTTATTTTTCTTTATATTCTAGGCATTAGCTTGGTTTATAGGGTTAAGAAAGTATATAAAAATATTTTATTGATTTTATTTTTATCTTATCCTTTTATAAATTATTATTTATTAAAAAGTGAAGTTTTATTTTTAGGGTTTAATTTTGTATTTTTATTGTTGTTTTTATTTATAATGATTTTGCAAATCTTAATACCAATATAAAAACTAATACAAGTCAAAAATCTTTACTTATTAAGTTATTTATATTAGCTATTTTAATTCTAAATATGCTGATATATCAATCTTTTTTAAAATCTTATAATATTTTAATTTTAGATTTTTTAAGTGTATTTGCATATTATAATTTTTATTTTTTATTATTATCTTTTATAATTATTACATATATATTTATAAAAAATTTATTAAAAACTATATAAATTTTTTTGAAGAAATTGATATAAAAATTTTTTTAGGTTAATGGCTAATTTTTCTTTTATATAGACAAATTATGTAATTATCATCTAAATCTTGCAAATCTCATTAACTAAGCCTTGTTAGACTGAAAACTCAAGGAGAAAATATGAAGATAAAAACGAGTTTTTTACCCGCTGTGTTTGTTCCAAGCATAGTATTTATTGTAATTTTAGTTTTACTAAGTATATTTTTACCAGAATTTACAAGTAGTATTTTAAATAATATTAAAACTTCAGTTTTTACTAATTTTTCTTGGTTTTTTATACTTAGTGTTAGTTTTTTTGTAGGATTTATGGTCTTATTAGCTTTATCTAAATTTGGAGATATAAAATTAGGTAAAGATGATGATGAGCCTAGTTTTAGCTTTTTTTCTTGGCTTTCTATGTTGTTTGCTACTGGAATGGGCGTTGGGCTTATGTATTTTGGTGTGGCTGAGCCTATAATTCATAAAAAATCATTAAATATAGATGATAAAGAAGCTTTAATTCATACTCTATTTCACTGGGGAATTCATCCTTGGGCTATTTATGGGGTTTGTGCTTTAGCTATGGCTTATTTTGGTTTTCGTTATAAAATGCCTTTAACTTTAAGAAGTGCTTTTTATCCTTTTTTAAAAGATAAAATTTATGGATTTTGGGGCAATGTTATTGATATTTTGGCATTAATTGTAACCGTTTTTGGAATTAGCACAACACTTGGATATTCTGCAAGTTCTTTAAATGCAGGACTTGTTAATATTGCTTGGCTTAGTGATATTTCATTTAGCGAACAAGCTATTATTATATTAATAGTTGTTAGTTTATCTACTATTTCAGCTATTAGTGGAGTTAATAAAGGGCTTAAAATATTAAGCGAGATTAATTTGCTTTTAGCATTTTTACTAATGATTTTTGTATTAGTTAGTGGTGATTTGGTTGAGCTATTATCTGATTTTAGTTCTAATTTAGGGTTATATTTTTCAAATATAGTTGAGTTTAGTTTTAAAACCTATACATATAATAAAGATTATATTAGCTGGTTTAATTCTTGGACTATTTTTTATTGGGCTTGGTGGCTTAGTTGGGCGCCTTTTGTTGGCTTTTTTATAGCAAAGATTTCTCGTGGTAGAACTATTAGAGAATTTATATTTGGAGTTTTGATTGTTCCTACTTCTTTTAATGTTTTATGGTTTAGTGTATTTGGAAATTCTGCTTTAAAATATAATGAAATTTTAAGTAATTTTTCTCAAAGTTCTGAAAAGTTATTATTTGAGTTTTTAAATCTTTTACCATTTTCACAAATTAGCACTATTTTAGCTCTAGTAGTTTTAGTTTTATTTTTTATAACTTCTGCTGATAGTGGGATATTTGTTTTAAATTCTTTAGCAAGTGGTGGTAAAGAAAAACCTTATAAATGGCAAAGTATTTTATGGGGCATTAGTTTAATTGCTATTGCAATATCTTTATCATATTCTGGTGGTCTTGATACTATTTTAAGCGTTACTATGATAGTTGCACTTCCGTTTGCTTTAATGCTTGTAATTATGTGTGCATCACTACTTAAAGGCTTAATAGTTGATAGTAGATATTTTAATACAAGAGTTAGTAAGGCTAGTGTTTATTGGAGTGGAGATTTTTGGGAACAAAGGCTTGATTTAATCTTAAAACAATCTCAAATAAAAGATATGCAAGAGTTTTTAAACGAGCTTGTAAAACCTGCTATGCAAAAGATTTGCAATAAATTAAGCGAGCGTGGATTAAAAGCACTAATAAAAGAAGAAAAAAATAAAATTAGTTTAGTGATTAAAAAAGACTTATCAAAAGATTTTATTTATGGGGTAAAAATAGAAAAACACGAAGTAAATAAAACCTTATTAGATGATGAGAATTTGCCTAATTTATCAAAGGAATTTGAATATAGACCTATAACATTTTTTGGCGATGATAGACTAGGTTATGATATAAAATATTTAAATGAAAAAGAAATAATAGTAGATATTTTAAAGCATTATGAAAGGTATTTAAATCTTTTAGATGATAGCTCAAATGAAATATTTACAATGGGTTATAGAAAATAACTTTTATAGAATTTGAAATGCTTATTTCAAATTCTTTTTTAAAAATACTAAAGTGTTACTTTTTTTCACATTCTCGTAAAAAAATTAGAATTTTTTTTGAATATACAAAAATAATTAATATTCCTTGATAAGATATTTCAAAATCATTTAAAAAAGGAGAAGTTATGAAGAGTTATCAAATGTATATTGATGGTGAGTTTGTTACTGAAAAAAGAGAAATGGCACCTGTTTATAATCCTGCTACAAAAGAGCAAGTTAGTGAATATCCACTAGGCACAAGAGATGATGCTAAAAGAGCGCTTGAAGCTGCAAAAAGAGCGGGTAGAGAATGGGAAGCACTTCCAGCTATTGAACGTGCAAATTACCTTAAAAAAATCGCACAATTAATTCGTAGAGATAGAGTAAAGCTAGCTGATATTTTACAAGAAGAGCAAGGAAAAGTTAGAGGTTTAGCTGAAGTTGAGATTGATTTTGCGGCTGATTATTTAGATTATATGGCAGGATTTGCAAGAACTTATGAAGGAGAAATTATTCAAAGTGATAGGGCAAATGAAAATATCTTTTTATTTAGAACTGCAATTGGTGTTACGACAGGGATTTTACCTTGGAATTTCCCGTTTTTCTTAATAGTTAGAAAACTTGCACCTGCGTTTGTAACAGGAAATACAATAGTAATTAAGCCAAGTAGCGAAACTCCAAACAACGCATTTGAATTTGCAAAATTAGCTCATGAAGCTGGAGTTCCTAAAGGAGTTTTCTCACTTGTTAGCGGAAAAGGAAGTGAGGTTGGAGATGAGCTAAGCTCAAACCCACTTATTGGAATGGTAAGTGTAACAGGTAGCGTAGAAGCTGGAGTTAGAGTTATGCAAGCAGCTGCAAAAAATGTTATAAAAGTAAATCTTGAGCTTGGTGGAAAAGCACCTGCAATCGTATGCAAAGATGCAAATATGGATTTAGTAATTCCTGCAATTAAAGCAAGTAGAATTTGCAATAACGGACAAGTTTGCAATTGTGCAGAACGCGTATATGTGCATAAATCAAGATATGATGAGTTTATTAATAAAATGGCTGATGAATTTAGCAAAATTACATTCGGAAATACTGCAAAAGGTAATTTTGATATGGGGCCACTTGTAAATGAAGCGGGTGTTAAAAATGCTGATGCAATGCTAAAACGCGCACTTGAGCAAGGTGCAAAATTAGAAGTTGGTGGTAAGATTACTGATACTAGTGGATATTTCTACCCAGCTACACTACTTAGCAATGCAGACCATAAGAGTGATATTATGCAAAAAGAAATCTTTGCACCGATTTTACCAGTTACTAGTTTTGATACTTTAGATGAAGCAATTGATATGGCAAATGATTGTGAATACGGGCTTACAAGTAGTATTTATACAGAAAATCTAAACACAGCTATGAGAGCTTGCCGTGAGATTAAGTTTGGCGAAACTTATATAAATCGTGAGAATTTTGAAGCTATGCAAGGCTTTCACGCAGGATTTAGAAAGAGTGGCATAGGTGGTGCTGATGGTAAGCACGGACTTTATGAATACCTTGCAACTCATGTTGTTTATCTTGATTACAATACCACATTCAACGGCTAAAAATAGGAGCTTTTTAGCTCCTAAAATTATAAAATATTTTAATTTTAATTCAAATATATTTTTTAAGTTTATTTTAAATTAAGAAATAAATGTTACATTTGTTATTTATTTGTTT
>NZ_JACGAY010000014.1:0-49203 GCF_020137705.1 Campylobacter sp. RM9333 | reverse complement strand
TGATTGAAATATCCTAATTTAGACACTTTTTAGCTAAAAATAATATTAAAAAACTAAAATAAACATTTTTTAAGGAAGTAATTATGAATATTTTATTGCTTGAAGATGATTATTTATATGCTACTAGTATTTGTGAATATTTGCAAGATTTAGGATTTAGTGTTGATGTTTTTAGTGATGGCGACTTAGCCTGTAAAACTATCGCAAATAAATTTTATCATCTTTATATACTTGATATAAAAGTAATAAATACTAATGGCTTTGATGTATTAAGTTATATAAAAAGCTTAAATATTACTAACCCTATTATGATGATGACTTCAAGAACTGATATAGCAAGTATTAAAAAAGGATATGAACTAGGCTGCAATGAATACCTTAAAAAACCTTTTGAACTAGATGAATTAAAATATAGAATTAAAGAATTATTAAAACAATTTTTTAACACTCAAAGTAATGATACAATCACAATTTCAGGCGAGTTTGTATATGATTATATTTCTAAAAGTCTTAGCAAAAATAAAACTCTAATAGAGCTTACTAGTAAAGAAATCACATTGATTGAATATTTGTTAAGCAATAAATCAAGTTATGTAAATGTAAGCAGTATTTATGAATATGTATGGGGGGGGGGCAAATGAAGAATTTGAAACCAATGGTTCAAGCGATGTAAGAGTGTATGTAAAAAGAATTAGAGCAAAAACTTGCGATGATTTTATAATATCATCTAGAGGACTTGGCTATAAAATCAATGTCTAAGCAAACAATACTATTAACCCTTATAGCTTTAGTCATATCAATGTTAGCTATAAATATATTGAAATTAAGTGTAGCTAATGATAAAAACTCTACACTATTAGAACTAGCAAGTTATATAAATAAGGATTTAAATAACTTAAAAGATATAAAAATATGTATTTTCAATAATGAAGAAATTTTAAAATGCGAACTTGATATAAACTATATAAAAGATGATTTTATATATAAAACTCATAATTCTTTGCTTTATTACAAATTCCAAAAACAAATAAACAATACAACATACAATGTGGTGCTATCAAAACCTTGCGTTTATAACAAAAGCATAATCAATGCTGCTATAGTATTTGGTGGGGGAACTTTTATATTATTTGTTTTAATTTACTTAGTTTATAAAAACAATATCAAAAGTTTAATTTGGTATAAAAACACTATGAATACATTTTTTTATGATGCAATGCACGAGTTAAAAACGCCATTGGGTATAGCCTTATTAAATGCTGATATGTTAGAAAGTAATAAATATCAAAAAAGAATTAAAGCAGCACTAAATCAGATGAAAACAACATATGATGATGTAGGATTTTATATAGAAAATCCAAATGCTAAATACCCACTAAAAAATATTAATTTTTCTAATTTTTTAAAAACAAGAATTGATTTTTTTAATAGTATTGCTAGTATGAAAAGTGTGGAATTTCATTTAGAAATCACTAATGATTTATATGTATTAATCAGCGAAGTAGAGTTACTAAGAATTGTAGATAATAATATTTCAAATGCAATTAAATATACAAAAGTTAATTCTAAAATTACAATATCTTTAAACCAATCAAATGAAAAAATAATTTTTATAATACAAGATGAAGGAATTGGCATAAAAGATACAAAAAGAATTTGGCAAAGATATGCTAGAGAAGATTTGGCTAAAGGTGGATTTGGCTTAGGTCTTAATATAGTAAGAAATATTTGCAAAAAATACGATATTGCATACGAAGCATTTAATTATGAAAAAGGGGCTATTTTTAAATACTCTTTTAAATCATAATTTTTTAATTTAATCTTAATTTAAAAACTAAAAAATATAATTAATTAACTTAAAATCTTAACTAAAAGGTGCATAATGAAAAAAGTCCTCATATCACTACTCGTAATATCTAATCTTTATTCTTATGAATATACAAATAAAGTTCATCCTTTCGGAATGTATTTTGGAACTCAAAACCATAAACAACATACAGATATAGATTTAGCTGATTGCGTTATAAATAATACAAGAAATAATGATAAAGGCAGAAGCGCTTGTTTTCAACTTTATCAAATCTTTAACATAGATGATCATTTTAATAGAACTGATGCTGAAGACGAGCAAAGAATTATTGTAAATTGGGGATTTAATTGGGATTATGCTTGGGCTAAACTAGATTATCAAAATAGCATTGTGAAAAAATTTGGCTATTTTCAAGACAATCAATCATCTCATCATACCGATTCAAGAAGATTTAGAGAAAATGTATTTTGCGTAAATTACGAAGATAATGCAGCGGGAACTAATTATAATCCTAATAATTACGATGATTTTATTTCTCATCAAAACTCAAAACCTAAAAAGCTAGATAGTGTAAAAAATACTGAAATTACTTTTCCAATGAAATCTTATTTTTATGATGAATCTTATATTCAAGATGTGTTTAAAGAATTTGAAGTTAATACAACAGGCAAAATCATACTTTTAGCAAGTAGCAATAATGATTCAATTTTTAGCTATTTTTTAAGCGAACAATTACTAAATAATGAAAAAAACTCAAATGCTTATAGATTTGCAAATACTTATCTAGGCTATCAGCACGGCTCAAACACAACTTCTGATAGCGAAAACGCATACAATGATTTTGTAAGATTTATGAAAAGCAAAGGTTGTAGATTAAATCCTGACCAAGGATTTGCTAGCGGAATACCTTTAACGCTAGATGAGAACGAAGTAGGTGCGACCTTAACTGATAATGCTTATTATACAAATGATGAATGTGCTAAATATTCAGAACAATTTTTCTTAAAAAATAATGCCTTGTATTCTCCTAAAGAATTTTTAAAAGGTAATGCTAAATGGGGATTTTTAAATAATCAATATTTCGCACAAAATAAATCAGGACTAAGCAAATGCTACACATTTAATATGGAATATTACGACGGATATTATTTTTCTAGCAATGGATATTACAATGAAAAAAGTCAGTGGAAATCAAACGAACATAAAACCTATGATATAAAAGCTTTAAGGCTTAGGAATTTCGTTTATAACAACAATCAATCACTTGCAAATGCTAAATATATTCAAAGATTTTCTCCTTACATAGATACAACACAAGAAAGAAGTATTTATAGTATTCATAAAACTAGAGATGGAGCAATAGGCGAAAAAGCAATATATAAAGAAATCAAAAATTCAAAAGATTGTATAATCAAAGTTGCACCTGGATTATTTGATATACGAAAAGAATGTAAGAATTCAAAATACAAACAAAACGGCATAAGAGAAAGAGCTGGAATTATGCCTAAAGATATAGGTAATCAAGAAAATATAAGCACAAAAATCTTTAGCCTACATTTAAGACCAACTTCATTAAAAGAAGAATATAAATACTATAAAGATAATATGAAAAAATACACAGCAAGTCCAGGGGATTTATACGCTCATTTAAAAAATCCAAAATATTTTACATCTACAGATATTGTAAATTGGGGTAAAAATTATGGAGATGGGAAATTCCCTGCTGATACAATTGTAGGCATTTATAAAAATAAGCCTGCAATTAATGCTAATTTTAAATTCTTATTCTATCCTGATGCAAATAGCACTAAATTTAGTTTAATTTCAAAAGATTTAAATCCAGCAGGCAGTGCAAAGGTAGGAGATAAAACATATCCTATATTTAATAAAATTCCTGAAGTTCATATAACTCCATTTTATAATGGTCAAAACTTAGAAAAAAGATATGATTATACAAAGACTAAAGATGGAAATTATATAAAATGTTGTGATAAAGATTTAAGCAAATATTATGTAGATTTAAGAGTTCAAATTAGCACTTTAGCAAAAAATGGAAATGATTACGCTATAAAATCAAAGCAACCAAGTGTGATTTATTATGAATTAGATTTAGATTACGCTAATTCAGAAAACTTAGAATACTTCATAAGAGAACTTAGCTTTAAATTAAAAGAACCATCGTTAATAGAAATTACAACAGAAAGAATTTACGATAACGATAAAAGACCTATGTTTGAAGTAGATAGTAAAAATATTATAAAAGGTGTTAGTGAGACTGCAGCATTTATTTTAACAGATGAAGAAATAGTACAAAAACAACACTATTTTGGAAGTATTTGGAAAATACTAAATAGAAAACCTAGTCTAGGAGAAGATTTAAGACCTAGTATTAAAGATTTAAATGATAAAAAAGCAAAAATAGCTAATGATACATATACAAGAATGGTTGGAGATAATGTATATATAGGTTTTGTTCATGTAGCTGATAAAACTAGAATTAGTTTCTTTTCTAATACTGCAAGTGTAAATCACGATGATGGAAGAGCTACTAAGGTTTTAATATACGATAAAGATGATTTTAGAGTAAATCCTGATAATCAAATGATGGGAGATTTTATAATTGAATTTATCAATATAACTCCAGGTCGCCACGATATTTGCTATACTCAAAAAGATATGCAAGGTAAATTATTAACCCCTACTCCAATATGCAAAAACTTTATGGTAAGACCAGCTGAAATAAAAATAAATAATTTTGTTACTAAAGCAGGAGAAGGATTAAAAAAACCTTTACCAACTACTCTTAAAGCAAGTGTATTAGATACTCAAGATAGAAAATTAAGTATTAATTCAAATATAGGAATTAAAGAAGCTAAATTAAAAGTTACAAATAGCAAAGGTAGTTTTTATACATTTGATTTAGAAACAAGTGCTTATAACAAAATTAGTCAACTAAATCCTATTAATTTTAAACGCAATAATAAAGATTATAGTTTTGATATGGTAGTTGCTTATCCTTTTGCTGGAAGTGGAATTATTGAGTTTAAAGACAATGATTTTGTAGGAAGTGATATTACTAATAAAAAATGTGAAAATACTGGATTTTCAAATACAATCAACGCTAATGGAAAAATATCTTGCCATATATTAATTAAGCCTATTAATGCTGATTTTACTAGCTCATCTACTACGAATTTAAATAATATAAAAACATCTGATGGTTTATCTGATGCTGTTTTATTTTCTGATGAAGTTGTAGGACAAAGCGAAGCTGATTTGGGTAAATGTTCTGGTATAAATTGTGATTTTACACATTCACTAAATATACCTGTAAATATAGAAAATAAAGGCTCAAGTTCTGCTAATAGTTTAGAATATGTATATAAGTATTTTCCTAGCGATATTGATATAGATTTTGATTTAAATTTCTTAGATAATAACGATACTCAAGCTAGTAGTAGATATAGAATTTATACAAATAAATTAAGTATTAAAAATATGAATATCACAAATCAAAAAATCAAAATGACTTTAAGTGCTAGCAATACTACACTAAATGCAATTTTTGATTCAAAAATGCAAAATTTAGATAACGAAGTCAATAAAAATTTAAATACTCTAAGTAGCGTTGCTAAAAAATACGAAGCAAGTCCTGATGATTTAGAATTTATTACAAAAATAGGCTATACGAAATTTCAAAAAACAAATGACTTAGCACCTAGTAAAGACATTTTAAATAAGCCTGATGTGAATGAATTTAATCTTGATACCACAAGTAGCATAACAATAGATAAAGGAACTCCTGTTAATTTTACAAAAAATTATCCATTTATTTTTGCTTATGCAATGTATAAAGATACTAAAGCAGATGCGGGTAAAAAATATAAAAAATTATTACCGAGTGATTTAAAATTAAAATATATAAATACAACTGGTAAAATTAGCGAATTATACACAAGCACAACTACTAGCGGACATTATTATCTAAAACCAATTGCTGATATTATTAATAATATTTCTTTTACAAGTGATTACAATTCTAATATCAAAAAACTTACCGATGGAAGTATTGAACTTGAATTATCAAGCGATAAAAAGACTAATGAATACATAAAAGATTTAATTAGAATGCACTCAAATAGCGAAATTAGTGCAAAAGAAAGCTTTAGCGTAGAATACACTAAATAATTTTTTAGGAATTTAAATAAATCAAATTATTTTAAATTCCTTTTAATTTTTAATATAAAAATGCCTTTTTATAATTCTTACTATTTTTTAAGTTTGTATGTTTATAATTTTGGCTTTATTTTTTACAAGGAGATTTTTTGGACCCCAGTTATACGGCATTAATGCTGTTTTTAGCATTGTTTTGTGTTTTTTTAAATGGATTTTTTGTATTATCTGAGTTTAGTATTGTCAAGATTAGAAAAAGTAAGTTAGAAGAATTTGTAAATCAAAAAAGAGCTAATTCAAAACTAGCTTTAGAAATGTATAAAAATTTAGATACTTATTTATCAGCTACTCAATTAGGTATTACTTTAAGTTCTTTGGCTCTTGGTTGGTTAGGAGAAAGTTCTGTCGCTGTTTTATTAAATAAAATTCTATCAAGCTTTGATGTAAATCCTATAGCAATACATAGTATTTCTGTTGCTATTTCTTTTATATTAATTACACTACTTCATGTAGTTTTAGGAGAAATCGTTCCAAAAAGTATAGCAATTGCAAAAACTGAAAGCGTAGTTTTATGGATAGCAAGACCACTTTATTTATTTAGAATAATTTTTGCACCTTTCATAGTTACATTTGATTTCTTATCTTTATCTATATTAAAAATATTAAGAATAAAAACAAACGAGCACGCAGCTCACTCTGAAGAAGAAATTAAATTCATAGCAAGCGAAAGTCAAAAAAGTGGCGTTTTAGATGAATTTGAAACCGAACTTATACAAAATGCTGTTGATTTTAGTGATATTGTAGCAAAAGAAATAATGACTCCTAGAAGAGATATGATTTGCTTAAATAAAGTTAATTCATACGAAGAAAATATAAAAATAGTTCATGATTATAAACACACTAGATTTCCTTTTATAGATGCTAGTAAAGACAATGTTTTAGGTATGATTCATATTAGAGATTTATTAGATAATCAAAATAAAGATTTAAATGAATGTGTAAGAAAAGTTCTATTTGTTCCAGAAAATATTAGTATTTCAAAGGTTCTTGTTCAAATGAATAAAGAGCAAATTCACACAGCCATAGTAATTGATGAATATGGTGGAACAGCTGGGCTTTTAACTATGGAAGACATTATTGAAGAACTTGTTGGAGATATAAACGATGAGCATGATAAAAAAGAACAAGATTTCAGAAAAATTAACGATAATGTTTATATAGTAAATGGAAGACTAGATATTGAAAGTGTTGAAGAAATTCTAGATATTAAATATGATGATGAATTAGAAGAACTTACAATTGGTGGTTATGTCTTTAATCGTTTAGGACATGTTCCAAGTGAAAAAGAAAGATGTGAAGATGAGCATTGTTATTATGAAATAAAACAAATGCAATCAAATAGTATAAAATACTTAAAAATAATCAAAAAAACAAAGGAAAAACTATGAATAAATATAGATTAATTACTAGAAGTGATATGGATGGACTTGTATGTGCTGTTTTGCTTAAACATATGGATTTAATAAGTGATATTAAATTCGTTCATCCAAAAGATATGCAAGATGGAACAATAGAAATTACAAATAATGATATTGTTACAAACTTACCATATTGCCCTAATGCTTATTTAGTGTTTGACCATCACGAAAGCGAAAGTATTAGAAACGGAAAAGCAGATAATCATATAATTATTCCAGATGCACCAAGTGCTGCTAGAGTTGTTTATGATTATTATGAAAAACAAGGCGTAAAATTTCCTGAAGAATGGCACGATATGATGGTAGCTGTTGATAAAGCAGATAGCGCTCAATTTTTAATGGAAGATGTACTTGAGCCTAAAGGTTGGGAATTCTTAAGCTTTTTAATGGATAGTAGAACTGGACTTGGTAGATTTCACGATTTTAGGATAAGCAATTATAACCTTATGATGGATTTAATTGATTATTGTAAAAATCATAAAATTGATGATATTATGAAATTACCTGATGTAGTAGAAAGAAGCGATTTATACATTAAATACGAAAAAGAGTTTAAAGAACAACTAAAAAGATGCTCTAAAGTTTATAAAAACCTTGTTGTTTTAGATTTAAGCAAAGAAGAAATCATTTATCCAGGTAATCGCTTTATGATTTATGCACTTTATCCTGAATGCAATATATCAATTCATAAAATCTTAGGATTTAGAGGTCAAAATATGGTTTATGCGACAGGTAAAAGTATATTTAATAGAACTAGCAAAACAAACATAGGTGAGTTAATGTTAAAATACGGCGGTGGCGGACACGAAGCTGCTGGGACTTGTCAAGTTGCTCACGAAAATGCAGATATTGTATTAAATGAATTAATTGCTAAAATTAACGCTGATGGTTAATCTTTCTTGCTCGTTTTAAATTCTTATATTTAAAACGAGTTTTCTAATAAAAATCAAAAAAATATAAAAACTATAAAAAATAAAATTGGAAAAATTATTTGAAGTTATGAAATGGTGCTTAGGGGGAGACTCGAACTCCCGACCTCCGGCTTATGAGACCAGCGCTCTAGCCAGCTGAGCTACCTAAGCGTGAATAAAAAAAGCAAATTATATATATTTTTGCTTAAAATTTTATAAAATTAAAAATATTTCTAATAAATTGCGTATTAAACTTGCCAACTATGCTATTTAAAAACTAATTTTGCTATATTTTTACACAAATACTAATATTTTTTTTGTTTTTTAGCTAAATATTGTTTTTTTATTGTAAAATAGGGCTTTTAATCAATATTAAGGAGTTTTAGATGACTAAAGCAGATTTTATTTCATTAGTTGCTGAAAAAGCAGAAATTACTAAAAAAGATGCTACAACTGCAGTAAATGCTGTATTTGAAGCACTAGCTGAGTCTTTAGAAAAAGGTGAATCAATTCCATTTAATGGTTTTGGAACTTTCTCAACAACTGATAGAGCAGAAAGAACTGCAAGAGTTCCAAGCACAGGTAAAGAAATTAAAGTTCCAGCAACTAAAGTTGTTAAATTCAAAGTTAGCAGCGTGTTAAAAGAAAAAGTTGCTGCAACAGCTTGCAAAACTGGTAAATGTGGTAAGAAAAAGAAATAATTACCCAATTTAGTGGCGTTTTTAATGCCACTAAATATATATTTTTTTAGTATAAATACTCAACGCTTTTAATTCTTTTTTCCCAATTTTATAATAAATATATTTTAGATAGTTTTTAATATCATCATTACTAATTTTTCTTGTATTTGAATAATAATCTAAAATATAATTAGGTATTTTTATTCTTTGATTTGCAGTTAGATTTTTTCTTATAAAAGGTTTTAAAATTCTTTTTGCACTATTATGATTTTTAATACTTGAAAACCTTGCAAACATAAAAGGCAATTTAGTTAATTCATACCATTTTTCACACATATCAATGTATTTTTCTTTATTATTTACATATTCTTTTAGTGCCTTATCTCCAATAATTACTTTACCATTTAATTTTAAAACCTTAGCTAAAGCATTTGAAGTGGCTGATTCTTTATCATTTTGTGCATTTGAGTTCTTTTCAACTAATACACTTAATACCTTTTTGTTAGCACAAATTCCTATATTTAAATTCTTATATTTTGACCTTTTACTTTCAATACTAGAAATAATTGCGCAATCTAATCTTTTTTCTTTCAATGCTTTATTTAATTTTGCAGGAACATCTTTTTTATACTCTATGCTTTTTTTTACATAGCTTGGTAATTTTGAGCTTTTTAAATAAAAATGCAGTGGTAATAAATTAATATAATCAATCTTTCCGAATATCATTTTTACTCCTAAATAAAAATAAAAATGCCACTAATATAACTAAATAATGCAATGTTTCAGGAATTTTCACACTTAAAGAATAATGAAATGCCGCTAGTAAAAACACAAAATTAGAATAATTTAAATACTTTTTATAAAACATTAAAATCATAAAAATAAATGCAATTAATCCTAAAAGATTTCTTATTGCAATAGTATTTGTAAATAATATTTTTATATTAAATTGATTATCTACTATAACAAAATTTAAAAAATGCAATATTGCAAAAAATCCAGCTAATTTACCAAAAAACTTTATAAAAACTAAGAATTTATTAGGTAAAGCAATACTTAAAAATAAAGATATTAAAGCAAGTTGCCCACTTGCTTTATAAATATCTTTTACATAATCATATCCTAATAAAACAGATGATATAAAATACCCAAAAGACATTAAAACTAAAAGAATTTTAATTGCAATAATCATTAAAAATTCTTTCTTAAATCTAAATCTTTATATAAATACCCAACTTCTTCTTCATAACCATTAAATAATTGAGTATCTTCTTTAAAAAAGCTACCTAAAACCCTATGCGATGCTTGAGACCATCTAGGATGTGGAACATTTGGATTAACATTTGCATAAAAGCCGTATTCATTCGGATTGTATTTTTCCCAAGAGCTAATAGGTTGTTCTTTAGTAAATTCAATTTTAGCAATTGATTTAATATATTTAAAACCATATTTCCAAGGAACAACTAAGCGAATTGGAGCTCCATTTTGAGCTTTTAATTTTTCTTTATAAAGTCCTGTTGCAAGTAATGTTAGCGGGTGCATTGCTTCATCTAATCTTAATCCTTCTACATAAGGATAATCTAATACTCCATTAAATCTTTGATCAGGAAAAATATCAGGGTCATATAAACTTGTAAATTTAACAAATTTTGCTTCACTTGTTGGCTTTGCAAGATTAATCAATTCTCTTAATTCAAATCCTTGCCAAGGTAAATTCATACTCCAAGCTTCTACGCAGCGTAATTTATAAACCCTTTCAACAATTTTAAAAGCTGATAAATCAGTTAAGGTCATTGGGTTTTCACACAAACCACCTATCTCAATTGAAATAGCTTTATCATTTAAGCTTGATTTGCTAGCTAATCTTACGCATTCGCTTTTGTTTGTGCTAAACTCATAAAAATTAACATAATTATAAGCATATTCACTATCACTTGGAACTAAATCAAGATTAGTTTTTGCTAATTCTTCAGCTATTGCTTGGCTTGAAACTATAGTTCCTGCACCTAATTTTAAAAAATTTCTTCTATTTAAATAATAATTTTTATCTGTTACCATTTTTTCTCCTTATTAATTTTTAATTCTAGGTAAAAAAAATAAATACTTATTATGAAAAATCTGTTAAACTTCGCAAAAATTTAATTTAAAGGAAAAAGTATGGCAATTAAAGCTGATTACATCTGGATGGATGGACAAATTATTAACTTTGCTGATGCAAAAGTTCATTTTTTAACTCACTCATTACATTATGCTAACGCAGTATTTGAAGGAACAAGAGCGTATAAAACAGAAAATGGTATGGCTATTTTTAGATTGCAAGATCACACTAAAAGATTATTAGAAAGTGCAAAAATCACTGCAATTACTCCACCATTTTCGCAAAAAGAATTAGAAGATGCTCAAATTGAATTATTAAGACGCAATAATTTTAATTCAAATACATATATTCGCCCTTTAATTTTCTTAGGCGATGGTATTATGGGAATTTATCATGCAAAAGCTCCTGTTAGAGTAGGTATTGCAGCTTGGGAATGGGGTGCTTATTTAGGAGAAGATGGACTTAATAAAGGTATTAAAGTATGTTGTTCATCATTAATGAGAAATAGCACAAAAGCAAATTTCAATAAAGCAAAAGCAAGTGCAAACTATCTAAACTCAATGATGGCTAAATATGAAGCTATTAATTCAGGTTTTGAAGAAGCTTTAATGTGTGATGAAGAAGGATTTATAGCAGAAGGCACAGGCGAGTGCTTTTTCATGGTTAAAAATGGCGTATTAATCACTCCACCAAATGATTATGCTCTAAAATCAATCACTCAAGATTCTGTTTTAAAAATTGCAAAAGATTTAGGTATTAGTGTAGAAAGAAGAAGAATTAGTAGAGATGAAGTTTATGTTTGTGATGAAGCATTCTTTACAGGAACAGCAGCTGAAATTACTCCTATTAATTCACTAGATCATAGAGTAATAGGAAATGGGGCTCGTGGAGAAATTACTAAAAAAATCCAAGATGCTTTCTTTGATATAGTATATGGAAGAAATGAAAAATACGCTTCTTGGCTAACTTATATTTAATTTTTAGAGCGAATTATCGCTCTAAACTTTATAATATATAGAATCTAAAATAAGAATTTGATTTTAACTTTTAATTTTATTAACAATAAGACTATCTTTTATAAAATCTTTTTTCTAATTATAAACTTATACAATGTAAAATGCTTTCTTTATCAATTAACAAGGAGTATAAATGCCAGCAGATTTGAATGATTATTTCAATAAAAACAAAAAAAATGACAATAAAAAAACAGATTTTAATATTGATTTTAATTTTAAAGGTTTTGGTAAATTTAACGGAGTAATAATTGCAGCTGTTGTTATATTTTTAATAGTAGTAATAGCTAAGCCATTTGTAGTTGTAAATTCAGGACAAGTAGGTATTAGATCAACTACTGGTAAGTATGATCCGATAGCTCTTCAACCTGGTTTTCACTTTATAATCCCGTATTTTCAAAAAGTTTTAATTGTAGATACTAAAGTAAGACAAATAAATTATGCTAGCGTTGAAGGTGCGAGTGAAAGAACTTATGGTAGAGAAAGCATAATCAATAAAGAATCAATCACGGTTGTTGATGCTAGAAACTTGCCTGTATCAGTAGATATAACAGTGCAATATCGCTTAGATGCAAGCAATGCACCTCAAACCATAGCTCAATGGGGACTTGATTGGGAAAATAAAATTATAGACCCTGTTATTTTAGAAGTTGTAAGAAGTGTGGTTGGAAAATATACAGCTGAAGAATTACCTATAAAGCGTAATGAAATCGCTGCTTCAATTGAACTTGAATCAAGAAAAAGCATAGACGCTCAAGATAATAAACCTGTATTACTTGAGAGTGTAAAACTTCGTGGAATAATACTGCCAACGAATGTTAAAGAGCAAATTGAAAAAGTTCAAATAGCTAAACAAGAAGCAGAGAGAACAAAATACGAAGTTGAACGCGCAAATCAAGAAGCACTTAAAAAAGCTGCACTTGCAGAAGGTATAGCAAAGGCTGCGATTATTGAAGCACAAGGTAAAGCAGATGCACAAAAAATAGAAGCAGACGCACAAGCTTATGCGAATAGAGAAATCGCAAAAAGTATAAGTAAAGAATTATTAGAATTAAAGCAAATTGAAACCCAAAAAGAATTTAACGAAGCTTTAAAGGTTAATAATGATGCTAAGATTTTCTTAACACCTGGCGGAGCTGTGCCTAATATTTGGCTAGATAATGCAAGCACAAAAAAGACAACCAGCCTTAATAATTAATGCAAAAATTATTAGATACTATTCATTTTTATCTAGCGAATTTCTATGCCCAAGATTTAATTCTTCTTGGGCTTTGTTTTTTATTTTTTATAGTGATTTTAATTCTTGCGATTTTTTTAAGAAAATTTCCAACTTTCTCAATATTTTTAATCATAGTAGGTATTGTTTTAGAATTTGTATTGTTTTTTATTGGAGAAAACTATATAAATGCTACATATCGTCCAGCAGAACTTGAAATAATCAAAAATGATAAATTAATTTTCAGCGATAATATATATTTAGATTTTAAATTACATAACAAATCTCAAAGAGATTTTAAAATATGCAAAATTAAATTCAATATAAAAAAAATCAGCAAAAATAACTTAGAACTAATCAAAAATACCTTAAAACCATTAAAAACAACAGAAATTATTTTAAAAGATATTCCAAAAAATTCATACGAAAAATCTTATTTATTAATACCTAGTAATGTTAAAAAATATACAATTGATACTTTAATTACTTGTTTTTAGGAGATATTTATGTATTTATCGCAATTTCATATCTTTGTAATATTTGCAGCTTTTGTAGTTTATATATTTTCACAATTTTTAATTATTTATTTTTTTAAAGAAAAAAACAAACTTTATACCTTTTCTTTTACACTCATAATTTTTGTATTGATTTTTGGATATTCAACTCTTCTTACCATAGATAGCTTTTTAAAAAGTGTAGAATTAAGAAATCAAAAAGACTATAAATCAGCAAATGAAGTAGTAATTAGTGGTCAAATATATAATAATGGAAAAGTCCCTGTAAAAACCTGTGAATTAAATATAGGAATAATAAATCTTGGTATCAAAAAAGTAGATGGAAGTATATTTGATTTAAGCAAAGGCTTTGACCCATTAAAACTTAATAAAATTCGCAATTTTTACTCTCACGATTTTAAAATAGAAGGGATTATCAATGAAAACGCATCAAAAAGCTTTAAAGTAAGTGTCCCTTATCCAAAACATTTTGAAGATTATAAATTAAGATATATTTTAAATTGCAAGTAATTTCTTGTGATTTAATATTCTTTTATTATCTTAACTAGCGTTAATAATACTTGCCGCGAATATAAAATAAATATTTTTGATTCTAAATTTAAAAAATCAAATATTAGATTTAAATTCTTTTAAAATATTTGTGAAATTAAATAAATAATTTATATTTTTTAACTTGTGAATTTATTAATTTTTAGCTTTTTTTGTTTTATCAAATAACTAATTTTATAAGCAATCCCCTAAAGCGGGGCAATGTTCTCTAACCAAAAGAAAATCAACTATCTAAAAATAATAAAATTAAGTTTCAATCCCCTAAAGCGGGGCAATGTTCTCTAACAGAAGACGAAGAAGATTTAGATTTAACACAATTAGATTCAATCCCCTAAATCGGGGCAATGTTCTCTAACATACGCTTGGTTGTATTTTACTTGGCGTGGTTGAGTTTCAATCCCCTAAAGCGAGGCAATGTTCTCTAACAAAAAATCAAAAACAGCAGAGAATGTGGCTAAATAGTTTCAATCCCCTAAAACGGGGCAATGTTCTCTAACAAAACGCACTAGAAAACGAGCTAAAAACAAGTGCAAGGTTTCAATCCCCTAAAACGGGGCAATGTTCTCTAACATGAATGGTATGATTTTGTAGATGAAGATATTGAAGTTTCAATCCCCTAAAACGGGGCAATGTTCTCTAACCCTTAATTTTCCCATACTTTGTAAAAGAACTAAAATAAAAAATCATTATAAATATCCTTAATTAATGCCTAATTATCAGCAAATAATTTTAATACAATAAATTTTTTAGAAAATGCCAAGCAAAAGTTAAATTTCACTACTAAAACGCCTATTTCATCATAAAAATTTTTAATTTGCTTAGCATTTTCTGATTTTAAGAAATCTTTAAAGTCTAAAAAGCCCATAATTAGGGCTTTTAAATCTTAAACAAAAAATTAATTTTAGAAAATGCCAAGCAAAAATTCACAAAAACCCATAAAATTAAAATATTTAAGCTAATTTTAAGCATAAAACTAGGTAAATGCGAGATGGTAAAATGGGGTTTAGCATACTAAATTAAATTCTTTTAAAATTTCAATAGGATTAATTAATTTAAATTAATAATGCAATGAATAAATTAAGTTAAAAGATAAAATTCTAATTTTAAATTTCATAGTGTTTTAAAAAGCCTATAAATTATTATTCAAAAAAAATATATAAATTATAATGCTAAAAATCAAGTAATAAAATAGAAATTTTATGAGTGTTAATGACAAAATATGATATTTCGGCAAGAATTTAATTAAAAATTTTAGTTTTTAAAATCCTAATTAAAATTCTTATAATTTTATAAATTATATCTATATTTGCAGCCAAAAAAATCAAAACAAGGCTCTTCATCAATAGCTCTATTGGTATTGCCACAATTGTCTATTTTTATGCTAGATTTTAATTGATGAGTTATGTTAGCACTATCTGTTCTGGTATATAAAAACTCTAAATATCCATTATTTATCTTAAATCCTTCATTAAAAAATACAATATCAAAACTATAAGGAGTAGATAAAAATAATGGTTTTTCTAGTAGTTTTGGTAAGTTTGCTAAATAATTTTTAGTGTTTATTTTGTGTTGTTTTAATTTTTCTAAATCAAATAATTTTAAATCATTAAATTCCTTAACCTCATCAAGAATATAAAAATAAATCCTGTCTTTTTCATACTTATTAGCTATATTTTTATAATAAACTATAGTTTTATCTAAAAAATCATTAGTAGCTATTCTTAAAAGCTCATCTTTACTTAAAATCTTATTTTCTTTTACGCAATATCCTTGCAAGTCTTTTTCATAATTGCTTTTAAAAACATAACTAAAATTATTAAAACTAGAATAATCAACCACAGGTCTAATAAAAAGCATTTCAAAACTAATAATTATTAGGCTAATGGTTAAAAAAGTTTTGAATTTTAGTTTTTTTATTTTTTTGATAAATAATAAAAATAAGATTGTAAAAATCGCTAAAGATATTAAAGGAAAAGTAGCATAAAGAATTTTAAAGGCTTTCCATATAAAATAAAAAAACCCATAAATTACTGAAAGAAAAATTGCAATAGCAAATAATATAATTAATAAAATTTCCATAATTACTCCCTTAAATTAGGGAGCTTTTTATCTATCATCATCAAGTTTAAAATTATTAACAAAATCAGCATTATTAATAGTTTCAACACTTCTTCCGCCAAAACCTATATGAGATTGCGGAATTTCTTCTAGCATTACCACTATTCTCTCACGCTTTTTGCCTAATTTTGTTTCAAAATAATTTGTTAAATCACTTATTATTTCTTCGCATTTTTCTTTATTTGGCATTGGTGCTGCTAATTTTACATTAATTATTGGCATTTATTCTCCTTTGTAGATTTTTTTAAGATTGCTTATTTTAGCAGATGAATTTAACATTAAAAAATCAGCTATTATAAAACTTAGCATAGCTTTTAAGACAACAGCTCCACGAACACCTACGCAAGGATCGTGCCTTCCATAAATTGCATCTTTTATTAGGCTAAAGTCTTTATTTAACATAGTTTGTTCTTTAAAAATTGATGGAGTTGGCTTAAAATGAGCTTTAATATAAATACTCTCTCCTGTGCTAATTCCACCGATAATTCCACCACTAAAATTATGTCTAGTATGTAAAAATAAAGGCTTATTAATATTAGTTTTTGCTACTTTAAATGACTTAAAATTAGGGCTTTGTTTTAAAATAGAGCTATTTTGATTTTGCATTAATTCATCATTGCTAACGCCTAAAATCTCATCATTTGCAAAAGAGCCATTCATTGAGCTAAGCTTTCTTCCTGCTCCAATTTCAACGCACTTTACAGCATTTAATCCCATAAACGCACTAGCAATTCTAGCATCTAATTTATCATAAAGCCCATCTCCAAGCCCTGCCATTACGCCAAATGCTGCTACGCTAACACTTGCACCTACGCTATCATTGTTATTTTTTGCCTTTGTGATTTCATCTTTAAATAATTCTTTAAATAAATCATCACCTAAAGCATTAAAATCTTTTTCTAAAGCCCTTTTATACTCTTCTTCGCTGAATTTAAACTCATCTAAACTAACACCACCTACCCCACAAATACTAGCATAAGTTCTAATGTTAAATTCTTTTAATATTAAATCAGCAAAAGCACCTGCAATAACCCTTGCTACGCTTTCTCTAGCACTACTTCTACCACCGCCACGATAATCAAAATGCTCGTATTTTGCATAATATGTAAAATCAGCGTGTGCAGGGCGTAAATGCTCTTTATAATCTTTACTTCTTGTATTATTATTTTCTACTAGCACACAAATTGGAGCACCTGTGCTAATATCATTAAATACTCCACTAATAATATTAACTTCATCAGCTTCTTTTCTAGGAGTGCTAAACGCTCCACCACCTTGTCTTAATTTAAGCAAGGAATTTATATAATCAGTATCAATTCTAACCCCTGCAGGATAGTTATCAATAACCACTCCAATTGCTTTTCCGTGACTTTCTCCAAAAGTGCTAAATTTTAAAAATGTTCCAAAACTATTCATCTTCTAACTTCTCTAACGCTAATTTAGCAGCACTTTGCTCTGCTTCTTTTTTGCTATTACCCATTGCTTTTGTAAATAATTCATCATTTAAAAAAAGCCCTATTTCAAATTCTTTTTTATGATCAGGCCCTTTTGTGTGTAAAATCCTATATTCAGGAGTTTGAGCCATTATTGCTTGGGTTTTTTCTTGTAATTTTGTTTTATAGTCTTTAATTAATTCTATATCAATCTTAGGAAAAACTTCATTTAATATCTTAGAGCCAACAGCACAAGCAATCTCATATCCACTTTCTAAATAAATTGCACCTATTATTGCTTCGTAAGCATCTGATAATAAACTTGGTTTTTTTCTTCCGCCGTTATTTTCTTCAGATACTGATAATTGCAAAAACTCTCCAATTTCAAGATAACTAGCAATTTTTGCAAAAGACTTTTCATTCACTAAAGCTGCTCTTAATTTGCTTAAATCCCCTTCACTATAACGAGAAAAATCCTTGTATAAAATATTTGCTACTATCAAATCAAGCACCGCATCACCTAAAAACTCAAGCCTTTCATTATGAGTTTTGCTAAAACTTTTATGAGTTAAAGCCTGATTTAATAGGGTTTCGTTTTTAAATTTATATCCTAGTTTTTCTTCAATTTTATGATATTTTGAAATTCTTTTTTCTAGCACTACATTAGCATTTATAGTGTTATTTTCATACTCAAGTGCCATACTTCTAGCTAGTTCATCACACATTTCATTGTATTTATCACCATTATGAGCTTTAACCCAAATTGCATTAATATCGTGGATTTTGCTAACTTCTAAATAACTCTTCCATAATTCAACATTTTTTTTGCCTTTAAAATCAGTCTTAACCCAACCACTAAGCCATTCATTAATACCCTTAACTACATATTGACTATCGCTATATAAATCAATCTTGCAAGGTTCTTTTAAGCTTTTTAAAGCGTTAATACAGGCGCTTAATTCCATAATATTATTGGTTGTAAGCTTATCTCCACCACTATCTTTAATGATTAAATCATTATCTATAATAATCCAAGCCCAACCCCCTGCTCCAGGATTTTTAAGGCAACTCCCATCAGTATAAATCGTTAATTTTTTCATATCCTTATCCTTAAATTAGCTTGCATTGTATCACACTTAAAACACTGCGAACAAAACGGAGTGTAAAAAATAGATTGTGAAGAGCAATTTTTACATAAATAAAATTGACTGATATTATTTGGATTTATTGTTTCATCATCAATTTTAATTTCTTTAAAACTTTTAGTATTAAAGCTTTTATAATTATTTATAAATTCTAAATCTTTTTCATAATCTCCTAAAACGCACAAACATTTATAAACTTCTTTGCATTCATTGATTTCGTTTAATTTAAAATGAATATATCCAAGACATAATAGTGCTAATTCATCTCTAGCACGAGATTTTAAAATCTTTAATAAATTTTGTTTAGCGTCGTTTAATAATCCAAGCCTTAAATCACAAACAGATAATAAGTATAATAAATCTTTATCATTTGCAAATTCATTTAATAAATTAATCAAAACATATTTGCACTCTAAAAACATTGAAGCTTTAAAAAATCCATTAGCTAAATTAAGCCTTTCATCAAAACTTAAACTACTTAAATACTTAGGCTCAATTGCATTAAAATTAGCAAGATATTTTTTGATATTTTTATTAGTTTGATTTTCTTTTAAACTTGCAAAAATTATTTGAGCTAAAGCAATAATTAAAACAAGGCTAATTAAAACTAAAATTCCAAAAATAGGATTTCTATAATAGCTAAGTATTAAATCCACTAATATCCTTTAAATAAAATTAATTAATTATACATATAATACTTTTATGATTACAAACGAGAGCATTCAAAGATTAAAAGATAGCATTAACATTGTTGATTTGATTTCAAACTACATTCCCGTGCATAAAAATGGTGCGAATTATATGTGCGTATGTCCGTTTCACGCTGATAAAAATCCTAGTATGGCTGTTCGTGAAAATGAAGGATATTTTCACTGCTTTGGGTGTGGGGCGAATGGTGATGCTATTAGCTTTATGCAAAAATATCATAATTTAGAATTTATAGACGCAGTAAAAGAATTAGCAAATATTTATGGCTTTATTTTAGAAGATGATAAAAAAACAAAAATTATTCAAAACAACGACGCTTGTAAAATACTCAACGAATATTATATAAGTGAATTAAATATCCGTGGGAATTTGATTGCCTATCTTGAAAAGCGAAAAATCACAAGGGATTTAAGAATTAAGTTTAATCTTGGCTACGCACCAAGTGCAAATGATACTTTAAGGATTTTGCAAAAATCAAATATAGCTTTAGAGCAAGCATTGATAGAAGGGGTAGTTAAAAAAAACGATAATGGACTTTATCCATCTTTTATAGAAAGAATTACCTTTCCAATCTACGATAATACAGGTTATTTAGTAGGTTTTGGAGGACGCACATTAAATCCACAAAATCCTGCAAAATATGTAAATTCTCCCGCTTCAAAACTATTTGATAAAAGTAGTATATTTTACGCTTATCATCTAGCAAAAAATGATATTAATAAACACAAAAGAATGATAATTTGCGAAGGCTATATGGATACAATAAGTCTTCATAAAGCAGGACTTACATATTCAGTAGCAGTGCTAGGAACTGCACTAACAGAACAGCATTTAAAATTAATTAAAAAAGATTGTTTTGTATCTTTATGCTTTGATAAAGATGCAGCGGGAAATGCAGCTGCTTTTAAAGCGGGAGTTTTATTGAGTAAATTTGGCTACAACGCCGAAGTAATAAGGCTAAAAACATATAAAGACCCAGGCGAATACATTGAAAATAATGAAGAATTAAAGCTAAAAACCGAACTAAATAATACTATTAATATAATTAGTTTTTGTATTGAATATATATTTAAAAAAGAATTGAATTTAGATTATATAGACAAATTAAGCATAAGCAAAATTGAGCCATTTTTAATCAAACAAGCATATTCAGCCGTGCTAAATTACACCAATACTATTGATAAATTTTTAGCCAATACTCATCTTAAAATATTTTGCGAAAATTATGGGCTTGATTTTGATTTATTAAACGGAATAAAAGCAAAAGTAATAGATAAAAAACCACAAGCTAAACAAGCTCAAAGCAATTCTTTAGAAGATGCGATAATTTATTTTTTAGCTATTTCAAAAGCTAATTTTAATATTCTTATTTTAAGAGAATATTTTCATAATAATTTAATTGATGATGTATTAAATAAAAACTACGCAAATGCTAATATGCTAGAGTTTTTAAACAATATTCACCCTACTAAAAAAGTAGATAATATCTTAGTATTTTTTAATAATTTAGCCAATTATTACGCAAGTTGTAATATCCTAAACGCCTTGCTTTTTAAAAATTACGCTAAAGAATTAATAAAAAATCATAAATTAATTCATAGTAATGATGGTTTAAAAAAGGCTTATCATTGCCTAGTAGAACTAATAGCAAATCATAATAAGCAATTAAGCGATGATGAAAGAGCAAGGCTTAAAGATAATATAAGAAAATTAGGAGAATAAATGAAAGCATTAGCTTTATTTAGTGGTGGTCTTGATAGTATGTTATCAATCACTACCATTGCAAAGCAAGGAATAGAAGTTGAAGCTATTCACATTGATACAGGGTTTGGCGGAAAGAATTTCGCCCTTTTAGAGCGTCGTGCAAATATGGCTGGAGCTAGTTTTAGGGTTGTTGATATTAGTAGTAAATATTTACAAGATGTATTGTTAAATCCAAAATATGGCTATGGAAAGGCTATTAATCCTTGCATTGATTGTCATGGGTATATGTTTAAAACTGCTCTTAGTATGTGTGATGATTTAGGTGCTTCTTTTGTAATTAGTGGAGAAGTGCTAGGTCAGCGTCCAATGAGCCAAAGAGCACAAGCATTAAATAGTGTTGCAAAACTTAGCGAAGATTTAAATAATATCATTTTACGCCCACTTAGTGCAAAATTACTAGCACCTACTATGCCTGAACTTAAAGGCTGGGTTGATAGAGAAAAATTATTTGATTTTAGTGGTAGGGGTAGAACTAGACAAATGGAACTTGCAAAAGTTTATGGTTATAGCGATTATGAAAGCCCTGCTGGTGGGTGTTTGCTAACCTTACAAGCATATAAAAACAAAATCCAAGATTATCTAAAATACAAAACGCTAGATAGTAAAAACGCTGAATTGTTAAGATATGGAAGGCATTTAAGACTGCCAAATGGTGCTAAAATGATAATTTCAAGAAATGAAGAAGAAGGTCTAAAAATCTTAAAATTATTAGATAATGAAGAGATAAAAATGAGCGAAATTAGAACCGATTTAATAGGTGCTATTTCTTTACTTGATAATGACGCTAGTTTAGAAGATATTAAACTTGCTTGTTCTTTAGCACTTGCATATGCAAAAAATCCTACTAATAAAGATTGTGAATTTATGCAAAATAATTATTTTGCTAATGCACTGAGTAAAGATGATGCTCAAAAATACTTTATAGTTTGATGAAATTCTTATTTGAAATTCTAGAATTTAAAATAAGAATTTCAAATTCTAAGATTTTATATAAGTATCAAAATAACTTAATTTTAAGCATAAATAAAATCATAAAACTAGACTTTTATATCTAAGATTTTGTTATTTACTAAATCTTCTACCACACTAATACTTAAGTCAATTTCTACACTATTTGCAATCGCATTTGCACTTTTGCCTAATTTTTCTAAGATTTTATTATCATCACTTGTAAGTGAATTTAAGCCTTGTTGTTTGATTTTTTGAGTTATTTGCATAAGTTTTGCTAAAAGCTCGGCTTGTTCTAATTCTTTTTCTTTTTGCTTGTTTTTAATTTCTTCGGTACTTTGACCTTCTTTTGCAAAATAAGCAATTGACCTTTGAAATTCATTTTGATAGCGTTTTATATCTGTATTTTTCTCTTTTAATTCACTTTTATAATCTTGTTCTTCGCTAATATTTTCAAAATTAATCTCAGCAAAACTCAAAACCCCATCAAAATCCCTATCACTAGATATTACACTATCTAAATACTCGCTAATACTTGTGCCAATTTCTAAAGTTAATTTATCATATGTTTTAGTATTTATAAATCTTTCATCACTTAATTTATTTACTACATAAATATATCCATTAAACTCACCATAAACCCCAACCTCAAGCCTTGCATTACTTAATTCATCATTATTTATCCTACCATCTTGATTGCTATCAGCTTTTGCAAGTCCTAAATCATAAGCAATTGTTTTAAACCAGCTTGAGACAAAATTAGCAGCATTACCATTTAAAATAAGCTTATCATCACTTAAGATAAAATCAGCTTTATCAAAATGAGCCATTAATTTTTCAATAGTATTTTTACTAAGATTAACTCCTTGAGTATTATTATCAAAACTAAAAACAACATTTATATTGTCTTTATCACTTGTTTTTAGAACATAATTTTGATTTGTTATATCATCTTTTATAGCATTAATTTGCTCTTGATTTAAATTGTGAAAATTACTCAAATTCGCCTTATGATAGCTAGTATCAAATACTTTTGAAATATCAACATCAAAACCACTAATTCTCATAAAATCTCCTAATATCAAACCTTAATATCAATTAATCTTGTATCGCTTAAATCTTTTTTAAATTCTTTCGTAAAATCTATAAAATCTCCTAGCTTATCATTACTAATTAAATCTTTTAATTTATCTTCGCTTATTTTTAATTCATTACTTATGTTTTGGATATTAAATTTTTGTAATATTTCTTTTTCGTTATTATCTAAAGATTGTGATTTTTTAAGTTTTGCAATTATATTATTAAGTTTAATTTGTTCTTTTAATCTCTTAAGCTCTTCTTCTGCTATATTAAATTTAATTTTTTTATGTGGAATACTCATAAAAGAGTGATTTTCATCATCATATACAATCCCAAACTCATTTATATAATCTTTATCTTCCACATTCCAATATTCACCCGCTGTAACTTTACCATCTAAGTCTTTGTCCATATCAATTATAATATCTAATGCCTCACTTAAATCAGACTTACCTTCAATACTATGAGCTATTCTATTTGAATCATAAGTTTCATCTATATTTGTTGCCTTTAGGAAATATTCTTTATTTTCATCTTGTAATAATTCATAATTTACATTAACTAAGTCAAACAAATTCCAAGCTTCTAAAGCCGTAATTTCTCCATCATTGTCTTTATCGGCTGCAAGATAATTTCTTGTATATGCCGTATCAGCAAACCAACCCACTACATAAGACGCTGCGTCTTTATCTAAAATAATTCCTTTATTAGTATTAATAAAATTGTCTTCATCAAAAAAGTCTTTTAATCTATTAATATTATTTTCACTAAGCTTTACTCCGATATTATCTTTATCAAGTCTAAAAAATACATTGTAATCTTGCTCTTTATTTGTCTTAAAGCTAAAAGAATTTGAATTAATACTTGCATTTAATTTATTTATATCAAGAGTGTTTAATTCTTTAATTTTTATATCACTTTTCCTAGCAATAGCAGTATTTTTTACTTGCGAGATATCTATTTTCATAAAGTTCCTTAATGTTTATTACCCTAAACTAGCCCATTTTATTACAAAGAATTTAAATTAAAAATTAAGCTTTTATATCAAGTAATTTTGTTTCACTAAGAGTTATTGCAAAATTTCCACTAAAATTTACAAAATCATCTAATTTATTTTCACTTGCTAGGCTTTCTACTTTATCAGGACTTATATTTAGTTTATCACTTATAATCTGTTTTAATTTAAATTCGCTCTCATAAGGTGCAGGGTCAATTCCTAGTTGAATTAATACATCTTTATCACTTTGGTCTAACTTATCAACCCCAAGCTTTTTAATCTTGGCTATTACTTCAGTTAATTTTTCTTCAGCTTTTTCGGCAAGCTGCCTAGAATGCTTGGTAAGTCCATTTATCAAATCATCAAGGCTAATTGCAGGAGCACTAGAACCACTTTCGCTCATAAAATCTTCAAAATATCCCTTTTCACCTACATCCATAAACTCACCAAATGTAATAATACCATCAAGATTTTTATCATCTTTTATAGCATCATTGATAGAATTTGAAATATCTGAATAATAACCATCATTTTTTGGTAAAAAATCACTTTTCTTATAAGTTTTCGTAATAGAATTTGAAACTATATATTTTTCTTTGGTTTTTTCATCGCTTATAAGAACTGCATCTTCATCAAATCCACTTAATGTATTCCTTGCTTCTTTGTGAGTTAATTCTCCGTTATTGTCAATATCTGATTCAAGAAATTTTTGTTTATATGCAATATCACTAAACCATCCAGCGACATAAGAAGCTGCATCTTTATCTAAAATAATTCCTTTATTAGTTTTAATGAAATTATCTTCATCAAAAAAATCTTTTAATTTTTCAATACTAGCTTCATTTAATTTCACTCCAATGTTTTCATTACCAAATTTAAAATAAGTATTATAATCTTGTGCTCTATTTGTTTTAACGCTAAAAGAATTGCTCTTTATACTAGCATTTATACTTGCTAGTTCTTGTGTGCTTAACTCTTTTTTAGCAATATTATCTTGCCACATAATTGGAGTGTTAGAAGTATTGTTAATATAGTGTTTCATAAATAATCCTTAATGTTTATTACTTTAATTAAATATTTAAAAACATAACGGCAATAAAGTCTGCCGTTAAATCAATAATTCATACACATATACTTGCGATATTTATAGCTATAACCACAATTAATTGATCTTTAATATCTTTAGAATACTTACAAAAAAGCTATCTTAAAATACCAAAACTTATGATACGAACTAGTATTTTTGTGAAATTAAATATATTAAAATTGATTTGAATTATTATAATTTGATTTTATTTAATACTATTACTATTTTATTTAATATCTTGATAAATTGTAACTTTTAGTAACATTAAATTAAAAAAAATATTTTAAACCTTAATGTTAATTAATTTTATATTATTTAATTCTTCTAAAAAGTCTTTAGTAAAATCTATAAAATCATCTAATTTATTATTTTTAACTAATTCATTTATTTTATCTTCACCTATTATATTTATTAGATTAATTTCTATATTTAAAGAATTTAAGATTTTTTTCTCATCTTCACTAAGCTTACTATAATCATCATTATTTATTTTTATAAGAGCATTGGCTAAATCGCTTTGTCTTTTAATGTCTTCTTGAGTTGCTTTAGTAATACTTTGTTGCAATTTATTTTTATCAATATTATTCATAATTATTTCTACTACATAATTAATCCCAGCTACTCCGTTTTTCTCCAGACCTGTTATTGCTAAATCATAATTTTTATCATCTTGAATATAATAATTCATCATATTACTAATACTTGTATAGTTTTGCAATTCTCCTAAAAGCTCCAGACAATCTATATCAGTTTTACTAATATTAGTAAAAACATTGCTATTTGGAAATTGAAGTTTTATATCTAACATTTCAGTTTTATTTAAAACACCATTTTTATTAATATCTGCATTTAAATAGTTTTGCTTAAAAGCAACATAATTAAACCAAGAACCAACATAAGAAGCAGCGTCTTTTTGCAAAATCAATTTATCATCAAAATATTTAAAATTATCTTCATTAAAAAATTCTTGTAATTTTTCACGATTTTTATTGCTTAAATCAAATCCTATTGTTTTTTGATTAAAAGAAAAATAAGTATTATAAAAATCATTTTTATTAGTTTTATACTCGGTATTATATATGCTTTTTACATCAGTAGCCTTTACTTGCTCTGCTTGATTAAAAACAACTTGGTTTAAAGCTCTAATATCTTTACACACAACATTCAAAATAGGCTTAGTAATATTAGTATTTGATAATCTCATTTAAACAACCTATATATATATTCAAATAAATTAATATTATTTATAAAATAATTTTTGCATTATAACTCAAGCTTTATAAAATTATTAATATTATTTTATGATTTATAATTATATTGTTTCGTTTAGTAATAAAAAATATTTAATATTAACCCCTAGCAATGTTAGAAATGTTTTAGAATATATCTTATAGCTATGTTAAATTGATTGTTAATATTAAAATCAGCACTGAAAATTCTTTCATAACCTAGATTTAATCTCAAATCGTTATTTAGCTTATAATCTTAACTAATATTAAAATAAAATTGATTGTTTTTTGCTTTATAAATTCTAACGCTATAAAAAGGCTTTTTAATAATAATTTTTAAAAAGCCTTTTGAAATTCAAATCTCTTTGCCTAATTTAAAGCCAAGTTCTTCTAAGCATTTGCTAAGATAATCTTTATCATCGCAATCAATGATAATTGTTTTTAAATCATCACTAAAAGTAATATTATTAAACTCATCTTCTAAATTATCTTTAATTTTTTTAACACAATGAGAGCAATTTACATTAAATATTTCATATTTTTTCACGAACTTGCTCCTTTTAATTGTTTTCCGTATTTAGGGAATTTAAGTTTTTTAATAGCTGTGCTTTCTATTTGTCTTACACGCTCACGAGTGATTTTTAACTCACTTCCTATCTCTTCAAGAGTTCTATCACTCTCATCATCAGTTAGTCCAAAACGAAGTTTAATAACGGTTTTTTCCCTTTCATTAAGTTGCTCTAAAACTCCATTTATTTGCTCTTTTAAATCTTCTTTTAAAATATGCTCAAGCGGACTAATGCTACTTCTATCTTCTACGCTATCGCCAAATCTTCCATCATCATCACTTCCAACAGGTGCGTCAAGACTTACAGGTTCTTTTGCTATTTTCATAACTTGCTTAACCTTATCTTCACTCATACCTATTTCTTTAGCAATTTCATCAATTGTAGGCTCTTTTCCACATTCTTGCACACGCTTTTTACTAAATTTATTAATCTTATTAATCGTATCAATCATATGGATTGGAATTCTAATTGTCCTTGCTTGATCAGCTACTGCACGGCTAATTGCTTGTCTAATCCACCAAGTAGCATAGGTTGAGAATTTATATCCACGCTTATATTCAAACTTATCAACCGCTTTCATAAGACCGATATTTCCTTCTTGAATAAGGTCAAGAAATGCTAAACCACGATTGGTATAGCGTTTAGCAATACTTACAACTAATCTTAAGTTTGACCTAGCCATCTTACCTTTTGCAGTATCGCTAATATTTTTACCACGCTTGATTTGCTCTAAAATCTCTTTTAATCTTTCTTTATCCATATCAAAGCAATTTTCACTAGCTTCTTTTGTCTGGAATAGCTTTTTAATCTCCATATAAGTGCTAACCATAGTATTTTCTAAAGCTAATTCTGTGATTTCTTCTTTACTTAAATTAGTAATATTATCTAAGATTTTTTTATGTCTTTCTTTTAATTCATCGCTAAACATAGGCAAACGATATTCTAAGCGTTTTAATTCTTTATCAAAATCTACATCACTTTTTAAAACCGTTTCCATAGATTTTACGATTTCATTAATTAGTTTAGAAGTTGGCCCTAAAGCTAATAATTTTTCTTTTAAAATATTCTTTTTGAAAGCAATATTTATATGATTTTGCAATTCATCTTTGCTAAGTTGCTCTTTGTGTGAGCTTTTTAACCATTCTTTTTTTGCCTTTTCTAAAGCTTTAAAGCTTTCAATGACTTTAATTGCTCTTTTATCTTCTTTTAAAGATTTTACAGGCTTTCTTTCTTCATCGCTATCATCTAATTCATCTTCTTCTAAATCTTCTTCATTTTCATCTTCATCATTATCAAAATTCTTAAACAATTCTTTCACACGACGCTCGCGATTAATTAAAGCATCTTTATAGTCTAATATGAAATCAATTAGATAAGGAACGCTACAAAAAGCGTCAATTATAATATCTTCGCCAAGTTCAATTCTTTTGCTTATTTCAACTTCTTCTTCTTTGCTAAGCAAATCAATCTGCCCCATCTCTCTTAAATACATTCTAACAGGGCTTTCACTTCTACTAATTTCGCTTAAATCATAATCTTTGCTTAAATCGCCTTCTAATTCATTTTCTCTTAATAATTCTCTTTGTTTTGCTCTTTCTTTTGCTTCTTTTAGATTTCTCATTTTAGCAATTTCTGCCGAGCTTAGAAGATTTACATTATATTCTTTTACTAAATTCTTAATAGTCTTTATATTTGCTGCTGTTGGAGCTTTTTTAAATAACTTAACTATCATCTCATAAGTTAAATAATCATCTGTATTGTCCTTAAACAAAACCTCTAATTCTTTATCTAAATCTGCCATTTTTGCTCCTTTTTGAAAAAACTTACATTATACAAAAGATTAATAAATTAAGCATTATTAAAAACTATTCTAGCCAATTAATTAGGCTTTTATTTTTTGATTTTAAGTATTCATTACACTTTAAAAAATGTTGATTGTTAAAAAATTTACCCCTTGCAAGTGGGCTTGGATGAGCCGAGCTTAATATTAAATGCCTTTTAGTATCAATATATTTTGCATAATTATTTGCAAAACTCCCCCACAACATAAAGACTAAATTATCATAATCATTATTAATCCTTTGTATAACATAAAGGAAAAAATCTTCCCATAAATGCTTGTGAGAATTAGGTTTGCTCTTTTGCACGCTCAAACTTGCATTTAATAATGCCACGCCTTGTCTTGCTAAATAGCTCAAATCACTTTGTAAAAATACAGCTTCATTTGGATAATCATTTAAGATTTCTTTAAAAATATTTCTTAAACTAGGTGGAATTTTAATACTAGATGAAAACGCTAAACCATCAGCACTTCCATCGTGATATGGGTCTTGTCCTATAATCACTACTTTTGGAATTTCACATAATTTAAAGGCTTTAAATAAATCCTTTTTTTGTGGATAAATTATATTATTTTCATATTCGTAATCTAAAGCATTTAAAAGCTCTTTACCCTTAGCAGTAGCTAAATAATCATCTACTATATTTAGCACAAAAGCTCCTTCTATGTAATAAACTTAAGCCGTGAATTTTAATAGCTTCTATGTGAGCTTTGGTTCCATAGCCTTTATGAGATTTAAAATCATATAAATTATCATCTAAATTAGCCATAAAATTATCCCTACTAACCTTAGCTAAAATACTTGCAGCCATAACGCAAGGCTCTATCTCATCAGCATTTATTAGAGTTTTTATACCCATTCCATAATCAGTATTACCATCAAATAATAATTCATCTTTTTCAAAATGCTCTATAATTTCTCCTAAAGCTTTTTGATAAGCCGCTCTAATTCCATTTAAATCTATATATTCATTATCAACAAAAACTACTAAATAATCAGAGTTTTGTTTAATTATCTCATACAAATTCTCACGCTTTTTTGCACTTAGTTTTTTACTATCATTTAATTCGTTTATATTTATTTTTAGCTTACAAGCTGCAAGCACTAATGGACCTGCAAACGCTCCACGCCCAGCTTCGTCAATCCCAATCATTTAATTCCTTTGAAATTAGCCAAGTATTTAAAGTAAGTCCTATAAATCTAATTTCATCATTAACGAAATTAAATTGCTCGTTTAATGATAAAACTAAGATATTTTTAAGCCCTAATTCTTTGGCTTTTTTGCTTAATTTTTTGCTTTTTAATTTTATAAAATCTTTATTAGTAAAAGCTTCGCATAGTATTCCTAAACTAGCCGAACTAATAATAAAATTTATATCATCATCATAAAAAATCTCATCATAAACCATCAAAAGTTCATTAGCTATTAAATTCTCATAAGTTTTAGAAAAATCCTTTTTAAAACTAAGTGAGTTTTTCATTGAAAAATCATAAAAATAAGGCTTTTTTAGATTTTTTTTAATATGCTTTACCCAATGCAATAAAAATCTATCTTCTAAAGAATAAACGCATTTAAAAAAATCATTTTTTGCTATTTTTTTATGTTTTAAAAACTCACTAAAAAGACTTAAAATACTTGTTTGAACGCCTATTTTTAAAGCTAATTCTTTAAGAGTGATTATTTCGTTTTCACTTAAATGCTGTTTTAAAATAGCTTGAGTATTTAAAGCAGCATTAAGTGGGTCTAAATCCACATTGGCAGGATTTTGCCCTAATAATAAATAATTTGATAAATGCTCGCTAGGGCTATAATTTTTCTTTGAAAATGAAATAAATTCTTCATAATCTAAAAAATTAAGCCTTATTTTAATAAAGTCTTTATAAGAATAATTTTTATTAGAGCTTAATATATAACAACGCTCTAAATTTCCTAATTCAAATTCTAAAAAAGGCTCATTTATTATTAAATTTTTGATTTTATTTTTTTCTATGAAGCTTTTAAAATCAGTATTTATAAATCTTAAATCACTCATATTAATATAAGTAAATTCATCTAAATTATAAAATGCTAAAGATTTTTTACCACTAGAAATTGCCCCATAAATTAGGGCAAATCGTGGTAAGGTATCTAGTTTTCTTGGTTTTAAACCATCTTTGTTTATTTTAAATTGTAAAAAACTATCTAGGCTCATAGCTTAGGACTAGCGTCTAAAAACTCATTAGCCTTATCGCCGTATCTTTTGAAATTCTCTATAAACATTTTTGCTAATTTATCTCTTGTAGCTATGAAATCAGCTTCATTTTCCCAAGTTTTAATAGGATTTAATAATTTTTCATCAACCCCATCTAAGCTCTTTGGCACTGCTAAATTAAATACATCATAATTGTAATATTCACAATTTTGAATAGAGCCATCTAAAATAGCGTTAATGCAAGACCTAGTTGCTTTTATACTCATTCTTTTACCAACGCCATAACTTCCACCGCTCCAACCGGTATTTACTAAATATACATTTACATTGTGTTTTTTAATCTTTTCGCCCAATAATTTCGCATAAACACTAGGACTAAGTGGCATAAATGGTTCGCCAAAACAAGCAGAAAATGTAGCAACAGGCTCTTTTATGCCACGCTCAGTTCCTGCAACTTTTGCAGTATATCCACTTAAAAAATAATACATTGCTTGAGTGTTGTTTAGTTTTGATACAGGAGGTAAAACACCAAAAGCATCAGCACATAAGAAAATTATATTAGATGGATGACCTGCTTTTAAGCTTGGTTCGTGATTTTCAATATGCTCTATTGGATAGCTTACACGAGTGTTTTCTGTCTTACTAGCATCACAAAAATCAACTTCTTTAGTGCAAGTTATAACTACATTTTCAAGTAAAGCATTTCTCTTAATCGCTGCGTAAATTTCAGGCTCACTATTTGGGTCAAGATTAATACATTTTGCATAACAACCACCTTCGTAGTTAAACACACCATTATCATCCCAACCATGCTCATCATCACCTATTAAAGCACGATTTGCGTCTGTGCTAAGAGTAGTTTTACCTGTGCCACTAAGACCAAAAAATAAACAAACATCTCCATCTTTACCAACATTCGCACTACAATGCATACTCATCTTACCTTGTAAAGGCAGCCAGTAATTCATCATAGAAAACACACCTTTTTTCATCTCGCCACCATACCAAGTGCCAAGAATTAATCCTATGTTATTTTCTATATCAAATCCTACGAATACATCGCTATTTAAATCTTGATATTTATACATTTCATTTTTTAATTTGCACGCATTTATGATTACAAAATCAGGTTTGAAGTCTTTAAGCTCTTCATCACTTGGGCGAATAAACATATTTTTAACAAAATGCGCTTGCCACGCAATTTCTGTTATAAATCTTATTTTTTTTCTACTATCAAGACTAGCTCCACAAAATACATCCATAACATAAAGCTTTTTGCCATTTAAATATTCTTTTGCTCTTCTTAAATTATCATCAAAAATATCTTTAGTGCAAGCTCTATTTACATTGCCCCACGCTATATTTTCACTTGATGGATGAGAATTTACAAAATACTTATCCTTAGGGCTTCTACCCGTAAAAATACCTGTATCAACTGCAAATGTGTCATTTTGACAAACTTCACCTTCACGGCACTCTAACTCGTGAGCTCTTAACTCATCATAACTTAAATTGTAAAAAATCTTCTCCGGCTTTATGCCTAAATCTTCTAACATTTTTAACTCCTGTAAATAAAAATTGCCTAATTCTACTTTAAAAAACTTCCTAAGGGGTAAAAATTATTAATTAATATCAAAATTATTATAATTGGTGTTACAAATCTTAAAAAAATAAAATAAAACTTAGTTAAATTTTTGCCAAATATAGGTAAAAAGATTTTAAAGAATGAATATCTTTTCATTAAAAATCCAGCATAAATACTAGAAAACAACACTCCTAAAGGAAGCATTATATTACTTGTGAAAAAATCTAAAGCATTAAAAGTATTAAAGCTAAGCTTATTAGCCATTCCAAGAAGAGCTAAAATACCTATTATATAAACAAAAATTCCAATAATAATCAAAGCTTTTTTTCTACTCATTTTATTTTCAAGATAAAAAGTAAATGGTTCAATCATAGAAACAGCACTCGTAATTCCTGCAAAAAATAAAGCTATAAAAAAGCTAAATGATAAAATCTCACCTAAAAAACCAAATTTTGAAAATAAAGTAGCAAGGCTAACAAATACAAGTCCTGCTCCACTCTCATTAGGATTTGCTCCGAATTTAAATACAAAAGTAAAAACAATAAGTCCCATCATAAGACCTATTAAAAGATTTATAAACACTACAAATAAACTTGATTTTAAAATATTAGTTTTTTCATCTAAACTAGCAGCATAAGTGCTAATACAACCTATCCCAAGACATAAAGTAAAAAGACTAAGTCCTAAAGCATCAAGCAAAGAATTAAGCCCTAATTTAGAAAAGTCAGGCTTAAATAAAAACTCACACGCATCTAAAAATCCATCTTGAGTAAAGCTAAAACCTAGCATTAATAAAAGTATTACAAATAATGCAGGCATTAAAATCACATTTAATTTCTCAATCCCATTAATTATCCCACGACTAACTATATAAATAGTCATAAAAAAGCAAATGCTAAAGCAAATTATGCTAATAAATAAATTCTCGCTTATTGCATTATTAAAAAGTGCTCCTGCTTCATCTAAGGTATTAGGTAAAGAAAAACTTAAAAATATATAGTGAAATACTAAAGATAAAACCACTAAATAAAACGATAATACAAGTATTCCAGTAAGCATAAAAACCCCACCCATTTTGCATAATTTTGGCTTAAATCTAGCAAGGGTAAAATAACTTGTAGCTAAATCGCTTTTAGTAATTTTTCCTAATGCAATTTCTGCTAAAAATAAAGATAAACCTAAGGTTAAACATAAGAATAAATAAAGTAAAACAAAGGCAGAACCACCATTAGTCCCAACCATTGTAGGAAATTTCCACGCATTTCCAAGTCCAACAGCACCACCCGCAAGGGCTAAAACAAAACCTACTTTAGAAAAAGTGCTCCTAGCTGAGCCAAAGTAAACTCCTCATAATAATCTCCTTTTTTAAAAAATAAGCCAAAATAATAACCTAAAAGATAGCAAAATGCAAGGAAATTAAAAATTATTTGTATATTTTTAATAAAAATATTAATTTTAATGATATTTTAAGATTAATTGCCCAAATCAATATGATAAAAGCTTTAAATAATTTCAAAACTAAGCAAAATAGAATAAGCCGTAAATGTCAATAAACCTACTAAAATCAATACAAATATGATAATTTTGAAAATATTCAAAACAAATTCCTTAGAATATAGATAATTTATTAAATTTTTAAATTGATAATGATTATAATACCCCCCCCCCCATTAACAAAAGTAAATAAATTAAAAATTTTTTGAAATATTTTTATATTGGAATTTAATTTAAAATAAGAACTTCAGGTTCTAAAAGTATATTAAATTGCTTCAAAACCTCATCTTGTGCTAGATTTATCAAATACAATGCGTCTTCAAAACTAGCTTTATTAAAATTTATTAAGAAATTTGCGTGCATTTCGCTAATCTTTGCACCGCCTTTTACCTTGCCTTTAAGCCCTGCTTTATCAATCAATGCTCCTGCACTAAAGCCTTGTGGGTTTTTAAAAATACTACCAAAACTAGCACCTTTTGGCTGATTTTCTCGCATTTTGCTAAATTGCTCTACTAATTCAAGGCTAAAACCTTTGTTTAATCTAAGCCTAATAGCATAAATTGTGCCTTTTATATCACTATTTCTATAAGTAAAATTTGGATTAATCCATTCATTATCAACATTTACTTCTAAAATATAATTTTTTATTTCAAATTCTTTCATTCCTGCATTCATTTTAGTAATGCCGCCCATTTGTCCTGGTAGGTGTGATAAGAATTCTAAACCTGTTAGATTGTTTTTCTTACAATAATTAAATAATTTATATGAGCTAGTTCTAGCCCCTATTTCTAAATAATCATTATATTCTTTAATATATTCGTATTTTTTGCCTAAAATTGCAAGATTTTTAGGCTGATTGATTAGCAAATTACTAGCATTTCCAATGACTAAATAATCGTGTTTAATCATCTCATCAATTACTTTTACTTCACAATTTGCGCCGATTTTTACGCTTGAGTATTTTGAAAAATCAATTATCATAATCGCCTTGAATGCTTAGCAATTCAAAATAATCTTTTTGCAATTGTGCATTGGTTTTATTAAGCTCGTATATTTGATTTTTTAGCTTTTCTATCCTTGTATCTAGCATCATAGTTGTCTCTATTGATGATTTAGAAAACAATATCGCAAAAAGCCCAAAAAATAAAATAAATACATAAAGGGCAATTTCTAAAATGCCCTTTGTAAAAATCTTTAAATTAGACTTTTTATAATTATGATTGTCTAATAATTCTTGCATTAAAATCCTGCTTCAATTTCAAGCAATCTATTATATTTAGCTGTTCTTTCTCCCCTTGCAGGAGCACCTGTTTTAATATACTTGCAAACTAATGAAAAATCAGCTATGAAATTATCTTCACTCTCCCCACTTCTATGGCTCATTATAGTATTATAGCCATTTGCGTGAGCTAGTTTAATAGCGTCTATTGTTTGAGAGATTGAGCCGATTTGATTAGGCTTGATTAAAATCGCATTTGCCATACCTTCATCAATGCCTTTTTGTAATAATTTAACATTAGTTACAAATAAATCATCTCCTACTAATTGTGTTCTTGAGCCGATTTTTTTAGTTAAATTAACCCAGCCTTCATAATCTTGCTCTGCAAGTGCATCTTCTATGCTTAAAATAGGATATTTTAATAATTTTTCATACTCATTAATCATCTCATCGCTGCTTAGCTTTTTGCCCTCATAATCATATTTTCCATCACTATAAAGCTCACTTGCTGCAACATCTAATGCTAGATTGATTTTGCCACTAAAACCTGCTTTATTAATAGCTTCTAGTAATAATTCAATAGCTTCTTCATTGCTTCTTAAATTAGGTGCAAATCCGCCTTCATCTCCTAATGCTGTGCTTAAGCCTTTTTGCTTTAAAATATCTTTTAAAGTATGATAAGTAATTGCACTTGAGAATAATTTTTCTTTAAAAGTATCAAAACCTGTTGGAAGTAACATAAACTCTTGAATATCTATATTATTATCAGCATGAGCTCCACCATTTAATACATTTAGCATAGGTGTAGGAAGTGCGTTAAACTCTCCACATAAATATCTATATAATGGTAAATTACTAGCATTTGCTCCTGCTTTTGCAACTGCCATTGAAATTCCTAAAACTGCATTAGCACCTAAGCTAGAATAATTACTCGTGCCATCAACTGCTAATAAATGCTCATCAATTTCTCTTTGATTAAATACGCATTTGCCTATAAGTCCAGCTGCAACATGCTTAGCATTATTTACTGCTTTACTTACGCTTTTACCGAAGAAATAGCTCCCACCATCTCTTAATTCTAAAGCTTCATTAATCCCTGTGCTAGCACCACTTGGAACTATTGCTTCACCACTTATACCATTTTCTAAAACTACCTTAACCTTAACGCTAGGATTACCCCTACTATCTAGCACTTCAAGTGCATCAATCTTCGCTATTTTCACCAACTTCTCCTTCTAATGTAATATCATCGCCTATACTAGCTTTAATTTTTTCTGCAATTTCGTTTGCTATTTCTTTGTTTTCTTTTAAGAAAATTTTAGCATTTTCTCTACCTTGACCTAGTTTATTACCACCATAGCTAAGCCAAGCACCACTTTTATCTACAATATCAAGCTTAATACCATAATCAATTAATTCGCCTTCGTAGCTAATGCCTTCTCCATACATAATATCAAATTCTGCTGTTTTAAATGGAGGTGCAACTTTATTTTTAACTATTTTTGCTTTTGTTCTATTTCCAATAGGCTCTTCGCCTTGTTTTAATGTAGCGGTTTTTCTAATATCAATTCTTACACTTGCATAGAACTTAAGTGCATTTCCACCCGTTGTTGTCTCTGGGCTTCCATAACCTGTTTGACCTATTTTCATACGAATTTGATTTATGAAAATTACCATTGAGTTCATCTTGCTAACTACTGAAGTAAGTTTTCTTAAAGCTTGGCTCATAAGTCTTGCTTGAAGACCTACATGAGTATCTCCCATCTCTCCATCAATTTCAGCCTTAGGAGTAAGTGCAGCAACACTATCTACTACTATAAGCTCTACCGCTCCACTACTTGCTAAGCGTTCTACAATCTCTAATGCTTCTTCTCCGCAACTTGGTTGAGATACTAAAACATCATCAATATTTACGCCTAAATTCTTAGCATACACAGGGTCAAGTGCATGTTCAGCGTCAATAAAAGCACAAGTATAACCCATCTTTTGAGCTTGAGCTACGATTTGAAGTGTTAGCGTTGTCTTACCACTACTTTCTGGCCCATAAATCTCTACTATTCTTCCTTTAGGAACTCCACCAATTCCAAGTGCAATATCTAGCCCAAGTGAGCCTGTAGAAATTGGCTCAGCCTTTACAATAGGCTTATCTCCAAATCTAACAATAGCACCTTCTCCACAAGCTTTATTAATGCCTTTTAATGCAGCTTCAAGGGCTTTTGCCTTATCTTCAATTACTGCTGTTTCTTTTGCTTTTGCCATACCTTTCCTTTTTTTAATTTCTTAATTTGATTTTTAACCTAAGATTATAAATAAATAAGAATATTGCAATAAACATAGCTATTAAAAATGCGTCTCTTGGATGATGAAGATTGAAAATATGTTCTAATAATTCATCTATTAATGGACTAGAAAATTGTCCGCTAAATGTCGCAATACTAGCTAATGCCATATTTGTAGCTAGGTTTTGTTTTTTACTTCTAGTGCTAATTTGTGAAAACAAAAATGGTAAGCTAAAGCCAACTGCAAGACCATTTAAAATAGCTGCAATTATTCCTATAATTAACATTAAATTAATTCCTGCGATTTCTATATGTTCGCTAAATCTTATAGCAAAAAGTAAAAAGGCTAAAATATAAATAAATGCTCCTAAGATTTTGATTTTTGTTCTAATTTTTTTGACAACTTTATGTAAATTCATAGAAGCAATTGCACCAAACAAGCCATTAAATCCCATAATTACACCAATAAAACTTGCGCTAATAATTTGCTCTTTTTGATAAATTATTGAAAAATTATTCGTAAAATTAAAAAACAAAACTTGGACTAAAAATAAATTAATATAAATTCCACTAAGATTTTTTATATTTCTTAAATCTATTTTCTTTTTCTTCTCCGCTATTTTTATACTAGGTAAAAAAATCATATTTAAAACAAATAAAACCAAAGCAAAAAGATATATTAAAAAGCTATATTGCCAAGAAATTGACGCTAAAAAGCCAGAAAAACTAACGGTAATAACTGCTCCTAATTGATTACACATTGCACTAAGTCCCATTAGTTTTCCTTGCTCTTCTTTTTTAAATAAAAAGCCAAGTAAAGAAACGCTTAATGGCATTAAAAAGCCAGTGCCTAAGCCTAAAATCGCTCTAAACACCAAAACCTGAATTATGTCATCTAAGAAAAACGGAGCAACCCCGCCAACTATAAACAATATAAAACCTATAAAAGCAAGTTGCTTAACGCTTAAATAATTTGCTAATTTTGCAAAAATTAAGCTTGAAAAGATAATAAAAAGTGAAGGTAAAGTAATAATTAATTTAATAAGTAATTCACTATCATTTGAAAAATGCTTAGCAATAAGTCCTAAAGCAGGTGCAACGGCAGCTCCACCTGTAACGGTTGCTAAGGAAATACTTAAAATTGAGATTTTTAGCATATTCATTGAAGTTTCCTTAAGATTTATATAAAAAAACTATAATGAAAAAAATCAAATTAAAGGCAAATAATGAGAATTACACTACTTAATTACACCCCACTAAATATCTGTTCTCACGCTATGAGAACTTGTTGGCAAAGCTTTGATAAAGGCGATAATGGAGGAGAAAAAGACTGCGAACTAATAAATCGTATCGGAAATATTTATAAGCATTCTAGCACGCTTGAACATTTAAATTATAATTTTTATATTCAAGGCATTTCAAGAGCTTGTTTGCAAGAATTAGCAAGACACCGCCACGCAAGTTTATCGGTAAAAAGCACTAGATATACTCTAAAAGAACTAAGAAATGAAAGTGAGTTTAAGGAATTTGATTTTGCTAATGCACAAAAATATATTGTGCTAACTGGAAATCGCTTGGTTGATAATGCTAGTATTTGTGCTTTAGAAAAACTAAGAATTATTTTAAATACCGAAGGAATGACACAAGATATTGCCAAATATGCCTTGCCAGAATGCTATAAAACCGAGCTTACTTGGAGTATAAATGCAAGAGCTTTACAAAATTTCTTAACTCTTAGAACTAGTAAAGCCGCACTTAAAGAGATTAGAGAACTTGCATTTAATATCTATGAAGCTTTACCTAAAGATCATAAATTCATTTTCAAAGGTTGCTTAAATGAAGCAAATTAGCCTAGCTCATAGCCCTGATGCTGATGATATTTTTATGTATGCAGCAATTCGCTATGGTTGGATAAGTTCGGAGTTTAATTATACTAGCGTTGCTGATGATATAGAAACACTAAATAAAGCAAGTTTAAATAATATTTATGATGTTTGTGCAATTTCTTTTGCTGTGTATCCTAAAATTCAAAGCGAATATGCCTTGCTAAGATGTGCTACTAGTTTTGGCAATGGCTATGGTCCAAAACTAATCACTCTAAAAGATAAGGTTTTAAAACCTAATTTTAAAGTGGCTTTAAGTGGGGAAAATACCACAAATGCTTTAATTTTTAAACTAGCATATCCTAATGCAAGAATTACTTATATGAACTTTTTAGATATAGAAAAAGCTGTTTTAGATGGTAGTGTAGATGCTGGGGTGTTAATACATGAGAGTATTCTTAATTTTAGTGATAAATTAAGAGTTGAGCGTGAGATTTGGGATATTTGGGCGGAGTTTTGCAAGGCTGAATGTGGCGAAGTGCTTACCTTACCACTTGGTGGAATGGCAATACGCCGCTCTTTAATGCTAAGCGATGCGATTAAAATTGAAAATGAGCTAACTCGTGCAGTAAAAGTCGCTACTCAAAATAAAGCTTTATTAAGTCGTATATTGCTTGGCAAAAACGAAGTGAGAGTAAATGAAGATGAGCTTAATAAATATCTAAGTCTTTATGCAAACGATGATAGTATTAGCTTAAAAGATGAGCAAATAAAATCACTTGAAGTATTGTTTAAATTAGGTGAGCGAGTTGGCTTTAGTCCTTGTGATGTAAGGCTTAATCTAATTCCAAGCGAATACGAAAGCTTAAGAAATTCATGAAAAATCTTTTAATAATAGTAGATTTTCAAAATGATTTTGTAACAGGCTCTTTAGGGTTTTTAAAGGCACAGAATTTAGAAAATATCATCTTAGAAAAATATGAAAAATATCTTAAAAATAATGATGAGATAATCTTTACTATTGATACACATAATGATGATTATTTAGACACTATAGAAGGGCAAAATCTACCTATTAAACATTGTATTAAAGGCACAAATGGGATAGAAATTTATGGAAAATTAAATGAGTTTTCTAAAAACCATTTATGCTTTTATAAAAATACTTTTGGCTCAATTGAACTTGGAAATTATCTAAGCAATAAAAATTATAAAAATATTGAAATAGTTGGACTTGTAAGCAATATTTGCGTCTTATCAAATGCAGTGATTGCAAAATCTGCACTTCCTAATGCAAATATTTTTATAGATAAAAACGCAACCGCTAGTTATGATGAAGACTTGCACCAAAAGGCTTTAGATATTTTAAAAAGTCTTCATATAAATATTATTTAAAAAATACCTAATTCAAATTCTAAAATTGAATTTGAATTAAATCATATTAATTTATGCTAATTTATCTAGCGTTTTATTCTTTAGCAAATCTTTTACTATATCAGCACTATCGTGAGTAAAATCACCTAAAAACTCATCGCTTTTTGCCATTTTCTCATCTATATAAGTCTTATCAACATTTAAAAAATTAGCGTAATGCTCGTTAGCTTTATCACTAGCTTTGTTAAATTGCTCTAAAAGTTGAGGATTTTGCAATGAATTTGGGTCAATGTTTAAGATTTCAAGTTTATCTAAATCAGCCTTACTAAGTGCTTTTACCCCGTTTGTATTAATTGTATTTTTAATCCTTGTTAGGCTTGATAGTGCGTTTGCGATTTCTTGCTTTTTCTTTGCTTCTTCATCATCAACATTAGTGCTTTTTATTTCATTTGATGCTAGATTTACATTTTGAGTGCTTGTATTTTGTGTGTTTAGGTTTTGTGGGTTTTTATTAGCTGCAAATTCTTCGCTCTCACCTAAAGTTATCGTATCATCAAAATCACTATTTGATAATATTGTTTGATTTAATGCTTCATCAATATTTTTAGGCACAGAATCTAAAATCGTAGTATTATCAGCTAAAAAACGCTCAATTTTTTGATAGCTTTGATAATTTTGCGGATTTGTTCCATCTAAACTAAACTTAGCTACTACATTAAGCTCTAATAATTCATCTTTATTTAAAAAATCATTATTGTTTTTATTAGCAGCTACATATCCCCTAGCATAAGCAATGTCACTAAACCAACCACTTATATATTTTTCTGCATTACCATTTAAAATAATACTGCCATCTTCACGCTTATAAAAGTCTTTGCTATCAAAATGGCTTTTTAATTTATCTAAACTCTCATCACTAATACTTGCAGAACTTATGCCATTTTTACTTTCAAAATAGATTTTATTGCCACTATTATTGCCTGTTTTTATATCATCAATTTTATTATTTTTGATATTTTCATCAATTTGTTTTAATTCGTTTTCGCTCTTTACTCCACCAAAACTCTCGCCCATTTTATGATAAGTATTATTATAAATATTAGATAAATTAACTTGCATTAAATCTCCTTTTTAAATAATTAATTTTCGTTTAATTTTATTTAATGATACTTAAAAATTTTTGAAAATTATTACAATAATTACTTATATATTTATATTAAATTTCATTCTTTAAACAAAATGAAAATTCTTTAGCAAAAAAGTTTATATTGATATTTCCTTTTTCACAAGGAGTGATTATTTTGCAATTTTGATAACAAGGCAAAATCCCATAAAATTCTAATACTTTAAAATTATCATTACGAACACTAATTTCATTAATGCCTTGTGATTTTAGCTCTTTTGCTAATTCTTTATTTAAATGATAATTTTTAGCAAAATGCTCGTTTTCATCAACAAATCTATATAAAAATGGATTAAATATCACAAATAAAAAGCTAATTACTAAAGAAATCAACACAAAAAATAATATCACATTATGTTTTGCTCTAAATTGTGGTAAATGCACTTTAAAAGAAGTTAAAAAATTAGCAATTATTAAAGGTATAGCAGGTAGTAAAAATGGTAAAAACTCGGCAATTTCTGGCTTTTGTCTAAATGATAATAATAAGCATATTATAAAAGCACTCGCACTTATACAATATAGCAAGTCCTTTTTACCCTTAAAACTAATATAATAAATCGTATAGAAAAAATACAAAAATAAAGGCGGAGAAAACACAGCCGACATAATAGCAAGTGAGTCTAAAAAATACCCCCTAGGTCTGCCTGAAAAATCATATCCATACATTATAAAAGTAGCAAACATTAGTAAAATTGATAAAATTAATAACTTTGATAATCTATTAAAATAAGCATAAAAAATACAAGCAATATATAATGAAATCATAGCTTTATCAATATAAATACAAGCAATCAATACTCCATAAAATATATAAAATTGCCTTTTTATAGCAAGATATACAAGAAGTAATGAAGTAAATATAATAATTCCTGCAGGATTAATTAGTAATGCTGAAGCAAGGCTTCCTGGAGTAAGATTAAAGATAATATTAGATATATAGGCGTTATTTTTAAGGTATTTAATTGATATTTTATATAGCAAAATATTGCTTAAAATATGCAAGATTATATAAGCAAATCTTATATTTTCATTGCCAAAAACACTTAAGGCAAAATTAGCAAAAAGCCCATTAAAACTATTTGAGCTAAGCTCGTTTAATTCATAAGGGCTAATACTTAAAAAGCTGTTTTGCCACAATAAAACGCATAAATCAATTAATAAAATAACGCCTAATTTATAATTCATCTAATTCCTATTTTAAATTCTCAAGCTCAAGCATTAAATTAAGCCACAATTTAACACCATTTTCTAAGGCATTTTTATTTAAACTCATTTCAGGATGATGAAGTCCAGGAGCACAATCAACTCCTAAGCCCATAAATGCTGATGGAATGCCTAGTTTAATAGGATAGAAGAAAAAGTCTTCCCCACCAGGTGTAAATTGCTCTTTGATTAAATTCTCTTCTCCTAAAGTATTGCTTATAACTTTTTCGCAAATCTTAGCTAAATCTTTGTTAATTACAGCTGCGGGAATATTGATTAAGTATTCAAAACTCACCTTAGCATCATAAGCATTTGCTATATTTGTTATGATTTTTTCAAGTTTTTCTTTCATCTCTTGCATACTATCATTATATTGAGCTCTTAAATCAAATACCAAAATAGCTTCACTAGGAATTGAATTAGTAACCCCACTATCACATATAAATCTAGTTGCTTTTATACTACTTGGTTTATTTGGGTCTATATAAATTTTTCTAGCAGCATCAATAATGCTAACACCTACATCAATTGCGTTAATTCCTAAATGTGGTCTTGCTCCGTGAGCTGCTTTGCCTTTAATATTAATTTTTATAGCTGAACTTGCTGCATAATACATTGAAGCTATTGCTTTAGGACTTGGGCATTCTTGAATTGGGCGAATATGCATTCCAAAAATAGAGCTTAAACCTTCACAAGCTCCTAATTCTATCATCTTTAAAGCCCCACTGCCTAATTCTTCAGCAGGTTGGAATATAAATCTTATTTTGTTATTTTTAATGATATTTTGCTCTTTTGCCCTTAAAGCTGCACTAAGTAGCATAGACATATGTGCATCATGCCCACAAGTATGCCTTGCACAAGCTTTATCATCAATTATATGACCTAAAGCATCAATATCAGCCCTAAGTCCAATTATCTTGCTACCACTTCCTAACTCCGTATAAAAACCTGTATCTCCTATATTGGTTATACTAAAACCTGCATTTTTAAGAGTAGTTTTTAAATACTCACTCGTTTTAAATTCTTTAAATCCAAGCTCTGGAATTTCGTGTAAATACTCATAATGTTTGATAACTTCCATATTAACTCCTTTAAAAAATATAAATACTAATAACTATTTCTTATTGTTTTCTTAAAAAATATTGTAGAATAAAAACTTTATTTTATTTAAAAGGAGTAGTATGCAAAAAGCTACAGAATTTGAAGTAGGAAAAGTAAAACCTAGTGCTTATCTTGCTTTAATATTTTTAATCTTATTTTTTTCAGGACTTTTAGCAGGACATGATATGCTAAAGGCTTTTGATTTTTCTACTTTAACAGGTGGTTTTGGTAAAATCCCAAAAATCCTAGATGAAGCTAATATAAAAGCTACGACTTTCATAGGAGATGGTGGAAGTGGTGCTAGAGCTGGATTTTTATTTGCATTTAGCTTAATTCCTGCTGTAATGCTTGCACTTGGAGTAATTGAAGTAATGGAGCATTATGGAGCTATTAAGGCTGCTCAAAAATTATTAAATCCTATTTTAAAACCTATTTTAGGAGTTCCTGGATTATGTGGGCTTATATTAATTACTGATTTACAAAGCACAGATGCAGGTGCTGCTATGAGTAAAGAAGCAAGAGATAAAAATTATATAAACGATAAAGATTTAGTAGTAATTTGCGCTTGGCAATATAGTGGGGCTGGTATGATTAATAACTTTTTTGCAATAGGTTCAGCATTATTAGGACATTTAGTATGCTTACCAATAATTCCACTTGTATTAATGCTAATTATGAAATTCGTAGGAGCTATTTTTGTAAGAATAGTTTTAAATACATTTTATAAAAAGGATTTTGAATGAATAATGAGAGCAAAAACCCATTAGATATTTTTATAGTAGGTGCTAAAAAAGGTTTTAATATCGCTTTATATAATCTAATTCCTAATGTTTTAATGGCTTATGTAATAGCTGAAATGTTAAAAATCTTAGGAGTTATGAAATTCTTAGGAGATTATTGTGGCGTTATTATGAATATTTTTGGCTTACCAGGAGAAGCAATTACTATACTTTTATCAGCGTGGCTTAGCACTTCGGCTGGAGTTGGAATTGCTGTTAATTTATATGCAAATGGGGTTATTGATAATATTGGCGTTAGCATAGTTTTACCTGCTATATTTTTAATGGGAGCTCAACTTCAGTATTTAGGAAGATTATTAGCTGTTGCAGGAGTTGCTAAAAAATACTGGATACTGCTAATAATAACAAGTATTTTAAATGCTTTTATTTGTATGTTTATGATGAAAATTGTTGTTAGTTTGTAAAAGAGTTCAGGATTGCTCCTGAACTTAAGAATTATTTTAAAGTTACGATATAAGCAGCTAATGCTTTCATATCATCATCGCTAAGATTTTTAACTTGTAATTCCATAGTTTTCTTAGCTTTTCCACCAAATGTTCCAGCTTTATAACCTTGTAAAGCTTCTAAAATTGTTTTTTCATCTAAAGTATTGATGATAATTTCTGCACCTGGAGCTTTTTTCTCAGCTGCTTTACCATGACAGGCAATACATTTTTTAAATAATGTAGCTCCATCATTAGCCATTGCTGCAGTGCTTAATAAAGATAATGCTGCTAAACTTAATAATACTTTTTTCATTTTGTCTCCTTTTTTTAAAAATGAGTGAAATTGTATTTATTTTTGATAAACAAACCAAAATTAATTTAGTATTTAGAATTTATTTAAATTAATAATTATTTTCATATTATTTTTCTTACTTATTTTTTGTAATATTTTCAATATTTTTTAATTAGGATAACTTATGCAAGATTTACCTTTGGTGTATGTTTTAGAAGATGATTTAAGCATTAATAACTTAATAAAATATGCTTTAGAAAGCAGTGGTTTTAAAGTCATTAGTTTAATTAATGCAAAAGAGCTTTTTAGCGAATTAAACAATCAAATTCCACATATTTTAGTGCTTGATATTATGCTACCTTGCGAAGATGGTTTTAGTATCCTAAAAAAAATAAAATCTAATGAAAAAACAAAAGCTATTGAAGTAATTTTACTAAGTGCGTTAAATCAAGAAAACGATAAAGTAAAAGGTCTTGATTTAGGAGCAAGTGATTATATTACTAAGCCTTTTTCTATTTTAGAATTCCTAGCAAGAATTAGAAATATTTTAAGAAGAATTGATTGTAATAATGAAATCATTTTTAAAGATTTAAAAATTAACCTAAAAACTAGAATAGTAAGCATTAATGAAGAAGAAATAAACCTTACTTTAAAAGAATTTGAATTACTTACAAAACTCATTAAAAACCAAAACATTTGCCTTAAAAAAGAAGATTTATTAAAAGAAATTTGGGGAGCAAATATTTCAAGTAGGACTTTAGATATACACATAAATACTTTAAGAAATAAATTAAAAGATTATGCAAAATACATAATAACAATTCGTGGAGTAGGATATAAAATAGCTTATGAGAACTAGGATATTTTTTGCTATATTTTTTGTTTCATTTTTTGTTTTGATACTATTACAAGCAGCGATTTTTAGCGTTTTTGATAATATTTATTTTATAAATCTTGATTTTAAAATAGAAATTTTTAAAACAATATTTTTAGTATTTTTACTAATAACATTACTTAGCTTAACTCTTGCATATTTTATAAGCAAAAGCATAGTAAAACCATTATACGAACTTGACATAAACGAGCTTGATAAATCATTTCAATACAATGAATTAAAGACTTTTTTATCTCAAGTAAAAGAACATAATAAACAATTTAAAAAGATAAGAGCTGAGTTTAGTGCAAATGTTACTCACGAGTTAAAAACTCCACTTACTTCAATAATGTTAAGCTCTGAAATGCTTAAAAATAATCTAGTAAAAAAAGAAGATGAAAAGCAATTCATAGATACAATTTACAATCAATCAAGTGCTTTACTTGAGATGATTGATGAGATTATTAAATTATCATTTTTAGATGAAGTTAATAATTTTGAGATGACAAATGTAAATATAAGCAATGTTTTAAGTCAAATTATTAAAGAATTAGATTTTAAAATCCGTGAAAAAAATATAAAAATACTTATGAATATAGATGAGTTTATATTTTTTTCCAATGAAAAACTAATAAAAACTATGCTTTATAATATAATTGATAATGCGATTAAATACAATATAGATAATGGCAAAATATTTATTAGTTTAAACATTAATAAAAAACATATAATTTTATCTATAAAAGACACTGGTATAGGCATTAGCAAGGATATTCAAAATAGAATATATGAGAGATTTTTTAGACAAGACATAAGCAGAAACAAGCAAATAAAAGGCACAGGTTTAGGACTTTCAATAGTAAAAAAGATAGCTAGAATACATAAAATTAAAATAATGTTAAATTCCGAGCTAAATAAAGGGAGTGAATTTTTACTACTATTTAAAAATACAAAACACAAAGATTAAGTTTTAATTAATTCTTAATATCTATAATCTTTCATTTAAGCAATTACTTTTAAAGGAAAATCTATGAAATTAACTAACAAAATACCACTATTAGTAAGCATTCCATTAGTTATTTGTTTTATTCTATTAGGGTTGCTAAATTATAACAGTTCTAAAAATGACGCTGTAAATTATTCTAATTTAGGTAAACAAAAAACACTTGAAGCTACAATGCTCTATGTAGATTCATATTTCTCTGGTAAGATGAATTTTTTAACAAAATTTGCTAAAGCTATTGAAGAAGTTAATATTGATACAGATGAAGATATGATTTTAAGAAGACTAAATTTATTATATTCTCCATCAGGACTTAATGCTTTATATTTTGCTAAGGTTAAAGATGGCAAAACATTCTATAAGGGTAATGAAGAAGCAGCACATATAATTAAGGATTTTGATGCTAGGGAACGTAATTGGTTTAAAGAAGCTTTAGTTGATAAAGTTGTAAATTTAAGTGACGATATTTATTATGATGATAGATTAAAGACAGTTATAGCGACAATTTATGCTCCGGTTATGCAAAATGGAAAAATTATTGGAGTAATTGGCGGAGACTTAACTCTAAAACCATTAAAAGATAGTGTATTAAAACTAAAATACTCAGCTACAAATGCGATATTTGCATTTGATACACACAATCAATTTACTTTACATATAAATCCAAAGTATGAATTAAAACAAAATCCTGTTATAGACACAATTAAACAAGAATTGTCTAAAGCACAAGATTATAACGGGTTTAAAACTATTGAATACAATTTTGAAAACCATGATAAAAATGCAGTTTGTACAACTTATGATAAATTAAATTGGACAATTTGTAGCACTAATGAAAACAAAGATTTTGATGAAAATTTAAATAATTTATTAAAACAAAACCTAACAATGTTTATCATCTCATTGCTAATAATTTCAGCTATTTTATATTTATTAATCAAGCAATCTTTACGCCCACTTGAAATCATTCAAAAAGGCTTAAGAGAAGTATTTT
>NZ_JACGAY010000013.1:0-50657 GCF_020137705.1 Campylobacter sp. RM9333 | reverse complement strand
CGTAAAAATCTTCATTAACTAATGCTAATTTGATTTTAGTTATCAATGTTTGCTCTCTAAATATGAAATTACGCCTAAAGCAGCATTAGCACCATCAGCTGCAGCACAAACAACTTGTCTTGGAGCATCTACTCTTAAATCTCCTGCAGCAAACAAGCCTTCAACACTCGTTCTCATTTTTAAATCAACCTTAACAGCATCTCCTATCATTTCGCATAAAAATGAGCCATCAGTTTGTTTTAATACTTCATTTCTTACATCAAGTCCTACGAAAGTAAATATCCCTGGAACTGCTAAATCTTTTTTGCTACCATCATTAAATACTATTTTAACGCCTGTAACTCCAGCATTATCTCCTACAACTTCTTCTACTTTAGCATTTAAAATGAACTCAATTTTTTCATTTTTCTTAGCTCTTTCAACGGTTGATGGAGCTGCACGAAAACCTTCTCTTCTGTGGATTAAATATACTTTAGAGCATAGATTAGCTAGATAAAGTGCTTCTTCAAGTGCAGTATCTCCACCACCTAAAACTGCAACTTCTTTTTTTCTATAAAACGCACCATCGCAAGTTGCACATGTGCTTACTCCACGACCAAAAAATTCATTTTCGCCTATAAAACCAGCTTTTTTAGGAGCTGCTCCTGTGCAAACTATAACAGCTTTAGCATCTTCGCTTGAATTATCAGAGAAAATTATTTTAAAATTCTCGCCATTTTTTTCAACTCTAATTACTTCTTTTTGCTCAATTTTTAGACCAAATCTAGTGCTTTGTTCACTCCAAGGTGCCATAAAGCTAATTCCATCCATTACGGTTGCAACGCCTGGGTAATTCTCCATCTCACTTGAGCTTGTGATTTGTCCGCCTGGCATAAATTTTTCATACATTACAACATTTTTAAGCCCACCACGAGTTGCATACAATCCCGCACTAAGACCAGCAGGGCCACCACCAATAATAGCTAAATCTAACATTTTATCTCCTAATTAATAATTTTTATTATTTAATAATAACTTTATTAAGTTAATCAAGTTTAAAATTTATTATACTTTAATTCGTTACCAAACAATCTAATTTTGTCTTTTTTATAATCACTTCTAAGTGGGCTTAAATAACTTTTATATTCAATAGGATAAATTCCTGTAATATCACAAATTAAATGTATTAAATCATCGCTCATAAAAGGCAAATCTTTAGCTTTATTTAAATCTTTTAATAGTTTTTTATGATTTTCTTCAAAAGAATTTGAATAAAGGATTATAAAAGGTATTTCAGCAGTAATTTTATCTAAAATATGCCCTAAAACAGATTTGCTTTTATCATCATATAAGCTTTCAGCATGGTCGCTTAAATAAATTATCAAACTATCATCATTTTTAAATATATCATAAATATTTTGGATTATATAATCAGTATAAAGTATGGAATTATAATATTCTGCTATGCTTTTTTTATCGCTTATATTAGTTTTAATATCGCTTTCATTAAATTTTGCAAATTCTTTAGGATAGCGTTTTTTGTAATTTCCGTGATTTCCTAAAAGATGAATTACTATGAAATTATTATCACTTAATTTTAGGTTTTTAATAATAGGCAATAAAACCCCATCATATTTTGCATAACTTAAAGTATCGCTAGAGCTCATATATTTATTTGTAAAATAAGAAAAATCACTCATAATACCAACACTAGCAGCATTATTTCCCCATTCGCTAATATAGTCTTGATTAGATATCCAAAAGGTTTTGTAATTTGCTAATTTGAATAAATTAATAATGTCTAAATTCTCATAAAATTTTCTTTCACTTAAATTATCTAAATTAGCAAAATTAAGTAATACACTCATTACTGGATTTGTAGAAGCATAAGGGGCAATAACATCAGAATAAATTATTTTATTTTTTATATTTATTAGATTAGGTGTGGTGTTTAATCCTTGCCCGTAGTCTTGATAAGCACTTCTTCTTGAGCTTTCTCCTATTATTAAAACTATATTTTTTATGTTTTCATTAGCTTTTAATTTTTCGTGATTATTAGCAATTTTTAAATAACTCTTTTGCATTATTTTAGAATTAATCAAAATATCATCTGTATAAATTAATTCTTTATTAAATTTAATAAAAGGAATATTTATATATCTACTAAAATCATATTTAATAGCTCTTCTTAAATCATTCCCAAAGCATACTACAAAGATTAAAATAATAAAAGCTATGTTTAATTTGTTATTTATTTTTATATTTATTTTAATTTTTAATAAAAATAAAGCCACAATCATAAAAATTAAAATTCCAAAGAATTTAAAATTAATATATATTGATACAAACTCAATACTTTCAGCCATATTTGTATTTAAAAATGCTTCTAAGAAACTTGGATTTAAAAAATTATTAAAATTAATTACTAAAAAAGATTGAATAAAGATTACAAAGAAATTATAAATTATTAAAAATCTTAAAATACCCCCCCCCATAAGGGATTTTAGATTTTAGAATATAGATTAGAAAATATACAAACAAGATTATAAAAATTAGCGTAACTGAAGTAGATTTTATATATTTTAAATCTTGAATAATGCCTTGATTTATAATCTTATTAGAAAACAATACTAAGCAAAAAATATTGCTTAGTGTAAAATATAAAAATATTCCAAAATGCTTTAAAACAAATTCAGTAAAATTATTCTTCATCTTTAGCCTTTTTTTGCAAGATATTTAGGGTTGTATTTACTATACTAAATGCTAAAGCAGTATAAATATATGCTTTATTTATATGAATATTTAAACCTTCAACTATTAAAACGCCACCAACTAAGACTAAAAATGTTAAAGCTAGAGTTTTTAATTCTTGGAATTTTTCTACTAAATCTCCAATCCATTTACTAGCAATCATCATAAACATCATAGCAATTATTACAGCTAATATCATAATACTAAGCTCATCAGCAATTCCTACCGCAGTAATTACACTATCTAAAGAAAAAATTATATCAATTAAAGCAATTTCAATTATTACAACAAAGAAATTTGAACTAGCCTTAAAATTACTATTATCACTATGCTCGTTTTTTTGCATTGATATTAGTTCTTTAATTGATTTAATTATTAAAAATATTCCCCCACCAATTAAGACAATATCTCTACCGCTAAAATCTTGACCTAAGATATTAAATAAAGGTTTTGTAAGTTTAACAAGCCAAAAGATACTAAATAAAAGTGCTATACGAGTTAGCATAGCAAAACCAAGTCCTAAAATACGGCCTTTATTTTGAAGGTGTTTTGGTAATTTACTTACTAAAATAGTAAGAAAAATAATATTATCTATACCTAAAACTATCTCAAGTAATACTAAAGTTACGAAAGATAATATGCCTTCTGAAGTGAAAATCCATTCAAACATAATTGTCCTTTTTATTGATTAAAAAATGCTATCCTAACCGAAATTTTTTAAAGGAGATTAAATGAGATTAGAACACGATTTTTTAGGTGAACTTGAAATTGCTGATGATATTTATTATGGAGTTCAGACCTTAAGAGCAGTGCAAAATTTTGACATTTCAGGAAAGCGTTTAAAGGACTTTCCAAGACTAATTATATCTTTTGCGAAAGTAAAAAAAGCAGCAGCTTTAGCTAATTATGAATTAGGCTTAATTAATGAAGAGATTAAAAACGCTATTTGTTTTGCTTGTGATGAATTAATAGCTGGAAAATATAAAGACCAATTCGTTGTAGATATGATACAAGGTGGTGCAGGAACTTCTACAAATATGAATGCAAATGAAGTTATAGCAAATATTGCTTTAGAAAAATTAGGGCATAAAAAAGGTGAGTATGAGTATTGCCATCCAAATGACCATGTGAATTTATCTCAAAGCACAAATGATGCTTATCCAACATCTTTAAGAGTTGCTTTATATGATTATTTAAGCGATTTAATGAAAGCTATGAATTATTTAAAAGCAGCTTATGAAAGAAAAGCAATTGAGTTTAAAGATATTATAAAAATGGGAAGAACCCAACTTCAAGACGCAGTTCCGATGACTTTAGGAAGAGAATTTAAAACTTTTGCTGTAATGCTTGGCGAAGATATACAAAGAGTTAGCGAAGCAAGAAGCTTAATTTTAGAAATTAACTTGGGTGCAACTGCTATTGGAACAGGAATTAATTCTCATCCTGATTATCCACCAATCGTTGCAAAACACCTTCAATACATAACAGGTGCAAATTTTGTAATAGCAGATGATTTAATAGAAGCTACACAAGATACAGGAGCTTTCGTTCAAATTAGTGGAGTTTTAAAAAGAGTTGCAACAAAATTAAGTAAAGTTTGTAATGATTTAAGATTGCTTTCTAGTGGCCCAAAATGTGGTTTAAATGAAATTAACTTACCAAAAATGCAACCAGGCTCATCAATTATGCCAGGTAAGGTAAATCCAGTTATCCCTGAAGTAGTAAATCAAGTGTGTTATTATGTAATTGGTGCTGATGTTAGCGTTACTTTAGCTTGCGAGGGCGGACAATTACAATTAAATGTATTTGAACCACTTGCAGCATATAGTTTATTAAATAGTATTTGTATGCTTGAGCGTTCTATGAAGACTTTAGCTGATAAATGTGTAGATGGTATCACAGCAAATAAACAAATATGCGAAGATTTTGTGATGAATAGTATAGGAATTGTAACCGCACTAAATCCTTATATAGGTTATGAAAATAGTGCAAGTATTGCAAAAGTTGCATTGCAAACGGGTGCAAGAGTTTATGATTTAGTTTTAGAGCGTAAATTAATGGATAAAGAAAAGCTTGATAAGATTTTAAGCCCTGAGTTTATGTTAAAGCCACATATGGGAGAAATTAAATAATATTTTGAAATAGGAATTTTAAATTCCTATTTCTTTAAAAGTAATAGATAATAATTTAATCTAAATAATAAAAATTATTATTTATTGCTTTTGTTTAAATTTAGCTAATTTTTTTTAGTTAAAATTTATCTTTAACAATCACAAGGAATAACAATGTATAAGATGATATCAAGTATGAAATTAAGCATAATTTTGTTTTTGTTGTTTGCTTTTGCTAGTGGTTTAGCAACTTTTATAGAAAGCAAATATGGAACTCCTACAGCTTGGGCTTTAATATATGCTAGCTGGTGGTTTGCTGCTATTCAGGTATTGCTAGGAATTAATTTATTTTTTGCAATATTTAGATATAAAATGTATGAAAAATTACCGCTTTTTATATTCCATCTTAGTTTTTTATTTATGCTACTTGGCTCGGCACTTACTAGGTATTATGGATTTGAAGGATATATTCATATAAGAGAAAATGAAACTTCAAATATAGTAAGCTCAAGAGAAGCATTTTTTAGTATTTCTGCTATGAAAGATAATAAATACTATTCAAGCGATGAGTTTAAATATATAAGCGTAATAGGTCATAATGATGTAGATATTAACTTAGATTTAGATGGCAAAATAGCTAATTTAAAATTAGAAAAAGTTATTTTACACGCAAAACCAGCTTATAAAGAAGAAATAGGCGGAAAACCTTTCGTATTATTAAATGTTTCAGGAGAGCAAGGCTCAAGTGCATTAGCTCTTGATGAAGGTAGATTTGTTGTATTAGGAGAAGTTGTAATAGCAAATAAAAAAGCTATTTCAATGAATGCTAAGCTTTTAGAATTTAACGAAAACAAAATTAAAGCGAATTTTGATTTAGAAATATTTGATGTTAAAAATAAGAAAAATATAAAATTATTAGCTGATAATGAATTTAGCCTTGATGATGGAATGGTAATTTCATTTGAAAATTATAAAATTGGATTTGATAAATTTTACAAAAATGGCGTTAAATACTACGAAGATAGCAAAGATAGCGAGTATCCAAATGCTTATTTAGTAAAAGTAACTTATGATAATGATAGTTTATACGCATATTTATTTGAAGGAGAAGGGCAAAAAATCACTCTAGCAAATCAAACTTTTAGCATATCTTATACTGCTAAATTACTTGAATTACCATTTAGCTTTACTTTAAACAAATTTGAATTAGAGCGTTATATGGCTTCAAATTCTCCGAAATCTTATGCAAGTTATATTAGAATAAATGATGATGAAAGTAAGGATTATAAGATTTATATGAATAATGTATTAGACCATAAAGGTTATAGATTTTATCAAAGCTCATACGATAAAGATGAGCTAGGAACTATTTTAAGTGTAAATCAAGACCCAGGCAAAATACCAACTTATATTGGATATTTATTATTAGGTATAGGATTATTTTTAAACTTGATTTACAAAAACTCACGCTTTATGATTTTAACAAAACGCTTAGCAAAAATGAGTTCATTAGTGCTTTTACTTAGTGCTTTAACTCCGCTTTTACATTCTGATGACATTAATGAAGCTATAGATAATGCTAATAAAAATCTAGCCCCAGTTAGCCTAGAAGAGCATGTAAAAGAATTAAGCGTTTTACCAGTTCAAAAAGACAATGGAAGAATAGCTCCATTTGGCTCATTAGCACTTGATTTAGTAAATAAAATTCATAAAACAAGCACTTATCAAGGCAAAGATGCAACAGAGCTTTTAATATGGATTATGAGTGATTTTAAAGACTTTTCTAAAGAAAAATTTATTTATCTAAGCAATCAAGAAATAAGAGATTTTTTAAATCTTGGCAAGGGTAAATATGCTAGTTTTTACGATTTTTTTCCAAATAATGTATATGCTTTAAAAGATGAAGTAGATAAAGCTTTAAGAACCAATCCAAACAAGCGTGGAACTTATGAAAAAGAATTATTAAAAGTTGATGAGCGTTTAAATCTTTTATATTACGCTTCTTTAGGTGGTTATGTAAGAGCTAGTTTTGAAGATGGTAAAGCTTTAAATGTTTTAGAAACTAGCAAACCTGATTTAAAAGCTTATTTTTTATCATTAATAAATGCAAATAAAGACAATAATTATGCTTTAAGCTCAAAGATTTTAAATGAGATTAAAGCTAGTCAAGGAACTAATATTGATGAAGCAAAATTTAAATTAGAAATTGCTTTTGATAAGGTAGGGATTTTTACAAAATTAAGCCCTGTTTATTTATTAGGTGGTTTGGTGCTATTAATTTTAGTATTTTCAAGAATGATTAGTGGTAAAACAAGTCTAAAAACTGCCTTTAAAATAGTTTATTATCTAAATATTTTAGTTTTCATAGTTCATACAATTGCACTTGCTATTAGGGGATATTTAAGTGGTCATGCACCTTGGTCAAATTCTTATGAAAGTTTATTGTATATTTCTTGGGCATTAAGCTTAAGTGGTATTGTATTTTCTAAAAAAAGTCCTATTTCATTATCACTTACATCAATTCTTGCAGCTATTGTTTTAATGGTAGCTCATCTTAGTTCAATTGACCCACAAATAGGCAATCTCGCACCTGTTTTACAAAGTTATTGGCTAACAATTCATGTTAGTATCATAACTGCTAGTTATGGATTTTTAGGTCTATGTGCTTTACTTGGAATTTTTGTATTAGTTTTATTTATTATGTTAGGAAAAAATAAAAAGCTAAATGAAAGAATAAAATCAAATATAAAAGAAGCTACAATGATTAACGAAATGGCTATGATTTTAGGCTTATCATTGCTTACTTTAGGCAATTTCTTAGGTGGTGTTTGGGCTAATGAATCTTGGGGAAGATATTGGGGCTGGGATAGTAAAGAAACTTGGGCTTTAGTATCTATTTTGGTTTATGCTGCAGTTTTACATATTAGAATGATTAAAGGAATAAATAATCAATTTACATTTGCAGTATGCTCTATGTTTGCATATTTGAGTATTATTATGACTTATTTTGGAGTGAATTACTTTTTAACAGGTATGCACTCATATGCTGCAGGAGAAGCTGCTAGCGTGCCTATTTATGCTTACATTAGCGTAGGAGTTATGGCGTTATTAGCGATTGTTGCAAGTAAAAATAAAAAGGAAGCAGAACTTTTATGAGAGATAATGTATTTATAATTGTCGGTGTAGTAGCTTTTTTAGTAATTATTGCTCTAGTTTTTTATTTTATAATCAAGAGCTCAAAAAATAAAGAAAATCAAATTCTTACACAAGAAAAGCAAGAAGTAGTCAAGAAAGTAAATGCTTTAGATGATTTGATAAAAGCAGCAAAGAGCGCAAAAACTCCAGCTGCTTTAAATAAAGTAGTTTTAGCGTTTTTACAAAGTCAAAGTCTTGAAAATAGAGCAAGTCTTACAACTTTAAGTGAAGATGCTAAAAAAAAATTAGGATTTATTAGTGTTGTTTGTGCTAACAAATGTGCTGAAGCAAAATTAATTGCTTTTTTAAATCACGAATTGGGTAAAAAATATCCAAGTTACAAAAGAGAAATAGATTTATATGAGAATTTAGGACTTGCAAGAAGAAGGATGAAGTAATTGAATAAACTTTATTTTAGGTATCTTGCTAGCCTTTATCTTAAAAATTGTTTAATTTTTATTATTGCTTTTGTAGGATTTTATTTATTTATAGATATTTTAATTAATTATAAAAAGCTGCATTTAAATACCAATATATTCTTATTATATATTGTATATACAATGCTTACAGCTTTTTATTATATATTGCCAATAGCTTTAATACTTGCTATGATTTTTACAAAAATATCTCTTATTAAAAAAAATGAATTTATAGCGTTTTATTCTTTAGGGCTTAGCAAAAACGCAAGTGTTAAGCCTATAATGTTTATAAGTTTAATAATAAGTTTTATCGCAATTTTTTTAAACTATACAAATATTGCTTATGCAGAAAACTATAAAAGCAATATTTTAAAATACGGATATTTAAGCAAAGAACAAATGGATTTGTTTTTTAAATATCAAGATGATTATATCTATATAAAAAGTTATGATAAATCTACAATGAATGATATTAAAATTATCAAAAAAACAAACAATGAAATATCTAAAATCATATTAGCAAAAAGAGCAAATTTTATTGATAATAATTGGGTTTTAGAAGACGCAAAAGTTATGGAATTTAAATTAGGAAATAATTTTGATGATACCTTTATAATTAATCAAAATTTAGAAAAAGAAATGATTTTAAAAGATTTTAACCCAAGTTTGCTTGATAATTTAGGCACTGATGATAGTTCTTTAAAAGACGCATTTTTTTATCTTAATAATTTTGAAGCTAATAAAAACATAGCAAGAGCTAGTATTTATAAGCAAAGTATATTTTTATTATATGCTCCATTTTTTATGCTTATAATTTTTTACAATATTCCTATTATGCCAAGATATAATGATTTAAATATCTATGCTTTAACATATACAAGTTTATCTTTATTAGTTTATGGAATTTTATTTTTACTATTAAGATTTGCTAGTAATGGTAGTATAAATCCTGAACTAGCTATTCTTTTGCCAATAAGCATAATTATTGTATATTCATTAATGAAGTTTAATAAAAATAAGTGATTATAAAAGGAGCAAAAAATGGACTTTTTAAAACTTGCAAATGGTATTAATACACCTTTTTATTTGTATGATTTTAACGAGATTGAAAATAGATTTAATAGTATTAAAAAAGCATTTAGTGGAGCTAAAAATAATATTTTTTACGCGGTTAAGGCTAATTCAAATTTATCTTTATTAAAGTTTTTAGCGAATTTGGATAGTGGATTTGATTGTGTTAGTGCTAATGAGATTAGAAGAGCTTTAAAAGTAGGTGCTAAACCTTATAAAATAATTTTTAGTGGGGTTGGTAAAAGTGCAAGTGAATTAGAATTTGCAATAGAGCAAAAAATACTTTATATAAATGTAGAAAGTAGTGCTGAATTAGAGCTTTTAGAAAGTATTGCAAAGAGCAAAAACCAAGTAGTAAATATAAGTATTCGTGTAAATCCTAATATAGATGCAAAAACTCATCCTTATATTTCAACAGGTCTTAAAGAAAACAAATTCGGAGTTAGCCTAGATAATGCTAGGGCTATGTTTTTAAAAGCACATAAATCAGATTATTTAAATCCTGTAGGAGTTCATTTTCATATAGGTTCAAATATCTTAGAATTAAGTAGTATTATCCAAGCTGCTATTTTGGTAGAAAAATTTATAAAAGAGCTAAATACCGCAGGGCTAAATATTAAGTTTTTTGATATTGGTGGCGGAGTTGGTATTAAATACAAAAATGATGAAATCGAGCCTAATTTAGATGAGTTTGCACATATGATTAAAAATATTGCAAAAGCACAAGATTTGACAATTTGCTGTGAGCCAGGTCGTTATATTGTAGGAAATGCAGGTTATTTAGTAAGCAAGGTTTTATATGAAAAAATTAACGAAGGAAAAAGATTTGTAATATGCGATGCTTCTATGTGTGAACTAATTCGCCCAAGTTTATACGAAGCATATCACGAGATTTTAAGCTTTCCTAGTGTAAATAAGCTAAACGAAAGTAGTAAGGCTGATTTAGTTGGTGGAGTTTGTGAAAGTGGAGATTTCTTAGCAAAAGATATAGTTTTACCACCTTTAATGGCAAATGATTTAGTAGTTATTAAAAGTTCAGGAGCTTACGGATTTGTAATGAGCTCAAATTATAATTCAAGAACAAAGGTTGCTGAATATTCTTTATATAACAATGAGTTAAAATTAATAAATAAAGCTCAAAGTTTTGATGAATTAATAGCTAATGAATTATCTTGTTTGTGAGTATATTATGAATTTAGAAGAAATTAGACAAAATATAAATAAAATTGATGATGAAATAATTAAATTATTAAATCAAAGAATGGAATTTGTAAAGCAAGTTGGTATTTTAAAACATAATGAAGGTAGTCCAATTTATCGTCCTGTAAGAGAAAACGAGATAATAAATAGACTAAGTGAAAATAGCAAAGGCTTATTAGAAAAAGACGCAATTAAAGCAATTTATCAAGAGATTTTTGCAATTTCAAGAAATCTTGAATTACCACAAAGAGTTGCGTTTTTAGGTCCAATTGGCACTTATACTCATCAAGCAGCAAGATTGTGGTTTGGAGCGCTTAGTGAATATATTGAGATTGCTACTATTGAAGATGTTTTTGTTAGTTTAAATAACGATGAAGTATCTTATGCAGTAGTTCCTATAGAAAACAATACAGAAGGTGGAGTTGGAGCTACTCTTGATTGTCTTGCAAAATACGATGATATTTTGATTTTTGCTGAAAATTATTTAGATATTCATCATTCATTCGCAAGCACAACTGATGATATAAGAGATATTAAAGTGATTTTTTCTCATCCACAAGGCTATAATCAGTGTAAAAAATTCTTAGAAGCTCATAATATTTTAGACATTGAGTTTGTCCCTACAAAAAGCACAGCTGCTGCTGCAAAATTAGCAAAAGATACGCCAAACTCAGCTGCAATTTGTTCAAAAATTGCAGCAAAACTAAGTGATTTGCCTTTAATGTTTGAGTGTATTGAAGATAATAAGGCAAATAAAACTAGATTTTTAGTGCTTAGCAAACATTCTTGCGAAAAATCAAGCAATTCTAAAACATCAATTCTAGCAAATACAGCACATAAAGCAGGTGCTTTAGTTGATTTGCTTAATGAGTTTAAAGAAGCAAATATCAACTTAACTAAAATTGAATCAAGACCTTTAAAGAAAAAAGAATTTGAATATAGTTTTTTTATTGATTTTGATGGACATATTGATGATTTGAATGTGCAAAAAATCTTAAAAAATAAAACAAATATAAAATGGCTTGGCTCATATTTAAAGAATGATAAATGATTAAGCAATTTTTACAAGGAATAGGCAAGTTCTATTCAGGTTTAGAAAAAAAACAAAAACTAACTATATTAGCAGCCATCATTGCAACCGTTGCTTTTATAGTTTTTTTACTCGTATATAATTCTGGTAATAATAAAAACTACTCTGGATATTCTGTTTTATTTGATGAATTAGATACTAAAAATTCAGCTGCAGTTGTGTCAATATTAGAAAAAAATCAGATAAATTATATTTTAAAAGATGAAAGCACCATTTTAGTTCCAAGTGCTGATGTTTATAAGCAGCGTTTAGAAGTGGCAAGTGCTGGAATTTTAAAGGATAATAAAGTAGGTTTTGAGATTTTTGATAAACAAGAATTTGGAGCTACTGATGAAGAACAAAAAATCAAGTTTAAAAGAGCTTTAGAAGGCGAATTAGCAAGAACAATTGAGAGCCTAAATCCTATTAATAAAGCTGCAGTTCATATTGCTTTTGGTAAAGAATCTTTATTTGTAAAAGAAAAAGAGCCACCAACAGCTTCAGTAGTTTTAAATATTAAAATGGGTATGAAATTAGGTCAAAAACAAGTTTTAGGGATTAAAAATTTAATAGCATCATCAGTAGCTGGTTTAAGTGTTGAGAATGTTAAAATAATTGACCAAAATGGAGTTAATTTAGGTGCTGATGAAGTAGGGCTTGATGTAGATGAATTAAACGCACAAATAAATTATAAAAAAGAATATGAAAATTCATTAGAGCAAAAGATTATAAATGTTTTAGCACCTGTTCTTGGTGGTTGGGATAGAGTTGTTGCTAGAGTTAATGCTGATTTTAATTTTGATAAGGCAAATAGTCAAAGTGAAGTGTTTGACCCAAATTCAGTCGCTAGAAGTGAGCAAAGTTTAGAAGAGAAAAAAGAAGGCAAAAAAGGCAAAGAAGTAGGCGGAGTGCCAGGAGCAATATCAAATATTGGACCTGTTCAAGGCATTGAAGATGGAGAAAATAAAGAAAGTTATAGCAAAAATCAAAGCACAATTAATTATGAAATATCTAAAAAAATTACAACCATCAAAGGTCAATTTGCAACCTTAAATAGAATTAGTGCAGCAGTAGTAGTAGATGGAAAATACGAAATTGATGAAAATGGCGAAGTAAAATATGTAGCAATTAGCGATGATGAGCTTAAAAAATTACAAGGTTTGGTAAAAAACGCAATAGGATTTAATGATACTAGAGGAGATAGTGTTAGTGTTGATAATATTAGATTTAATAATATTAAAGCTCCAGTTCCACCATCAATTAAAATTACTAATTTCTTAGAAAGCTATATAATGCCGTTTATCCCACCTGCAAAATATATTTTTGCTATGGTGTTAATGTTTATATTTTATAAAAAGGTTATATCTCCGTTTATTAAGAAAATGCTTGAGGATAAGGTATTTACACCTGAAGAATTAGAAGAAATTAGGCGTGAAGAAGGTGCTGATGATGAAGAAGATGCGATAGAAAAATACCAACAAGCTAAGAAAAGAGTTGAAGAACAACTTGGAATTGACGCTGGATTTAGTGAAGATGAATTACAATATGATATTTTACTTGAAAAATTAAAAACTATTAGCACAGAAAAAAGTGATGAGGTTGCTATGCTATTTAAAAGTTTATTAAAAAACGATGCTGAATTTAATCAATCTCAAAAGGAAATGTAATGGCAAATTTAAGCAACGAACAAAAAAGCTTATATAATGATTTAAGTATTTTAGAAAAAATTGCAATATTTTTGGTTCTAATGGGAGAAGAGCCAAGCACACTAATATTTTCAAATCTTGATACAGATATGGTAATTGAAATCACAAAATATATTGCAAGTGCAAAGCAAGTCGATAGAGCAGTAGCTACTGCTGTATTAGAAGAATTTCACGCTTTACTTAAGTCAAATCAGTATATTAAAAATGGTGGTTTGGAATTTGCTAAAGAGATTTTATACAATACTTATGGGATTGAAGAAGCTGAAAAAATCTTATCAAAATTAGCAAAAACTTTAGATGGAAATCAAGCATTTTCTTATCTTAGCAATATTAAACCTCAACAATTAGCTGACTTTATCGTAAATGAATATCCACAAACAATAGCTTTAATTATTGCACATATGGAGCCTACTAGAGCAGCTGAGACTTTAGAGTTTTTTGAAGATAATTTAAGAAGTGAAGTAATCCATAGAATTGCTACTTTAGGTGATATTAGCCCAAGTATTATTAAAAGAGTTTCAACCGTTTTAGAGAGTAAATTACAATCTCTTACATCTTATAAAGTTGAAGTTGGAGGGACTAGAGCAGTTGCTGAAGTGCTTAATCGTCTAGGTCAAAAATCAAGCAAATCAACTATTGCATATTTAGAGCAAACTGATGAAAAACTTGCAACTACTATTAAAGATATGATGTTTACTTTTGATGATATTACTAAATTAGGCACAACAGCAATTAGAGAGATATTAAAAGTAGCTGATAAAAAAGATTTAATGATAGCTTTAAAAGGAAGCACGGAAGATTTAAAAGGTATGTTTTTATCTAATATGAGCCAAAGAGCAGCAGAGAGTTTTAATGAAGAAATGGGATTTTTAGGTGCTGTTAGGGTAAAAGATGTAGAAGAAGCACAAAGAAAAATCGTTGAAGTTGTTCAAAAGCTTAATGAAAGTGGAGTAATACAATTAGGCGAAAGTGATGAGATGATAGAATGATGAAAACTATTATTGATAATAAAGCCAAAGAGCATCATATTCAAAATTATAAATTTAAAATTCTAAGCTCGTTTGATACCGATACAAGTGAAGAGCAGCTTAGTGAAGTTATTGAAACTCCACAAGAAATAAAAGAAGAGCCTGTAATAATTAAAGAAATTACTCCGCCACCACCACCGCCACCAAATCCAATCAATGAAGAAATGCTTAAAAAAATGGAAACTTTAAGCGATAATGTAGTAAAACTTCAAATGAAACTTGAAAAACAAGAAGAAGAATTTGAAAAAAGACTTTTAAATGAGATTGAAATAGCTAAAAAAAACGCTTATGAAGAAGGTTTAAACGCAGGTAAATCTCAAAACGAAGATAAAATAAACGAGCTTAGTATAAATGTATCAAATAGTATTAAAAAGCTTGAAAATAAATGCCAAGAATTAAGTGATTTTTGTGAAAAAACAAAAAGCGATTTAAACGAAGCTGCTTATTTAATAGCTAAAGAAGTAGTAAATAAAGAGCTAGAAACAAGTTCAGCAAAAATTGCTCTAGCTTATGCAAATACGATAATGCAAGGAATTGATAAAAGCATTAAGATTAAAATCAGCGTAAATCCTAAGGATTTTGATTATTTAAATAAAGAATTAAGTTCAAATAGGATTGAAATCTTAGCTGATGATGCTATTAATAAGGGTTGTTTGATTATTAATTCAGATACATTAAATACTCAAATTAACTTAAAAGAAAGATTAGCACAAGCAAGGAGTATGATATTAGATGAAGCGTAAAATTGAAAATATCAAAAGCCTTAATGAAAACGAATTAAAAGAATTATGTAGTGATATAAGAGCTACAATCATTGAGCAAGTTAGCAAAAACGGCGGTCATTTATCGTCTAATTTAGGCGTGGTTGAACTAAGCGTTGTTCTTCATCATTTATTTGATATAAAGGAAAATCCTTTAATTTTTGATGTATCTCATCAATGCTACGCACATAAAATATTAACAAATAGGAATTTAGAAAATCTAAGACAATTTAATGGAATTAGTGGTTATACCGAGCCAAATGAGAGCGAGTATGATTTTTTTATAGCAGGGCATTCATCTACTTCAATATCTCTTGCAACGGGGGTTGCAAAGGCTTTTAGTCTTAATAAAAAAGATGCAATTCCAATTGCTATTATTGGTGATGGGGCGATGGGCTGTGGATTAGCCTATGAAGCTTTAAATGAATTAGGAGATAGAAAATATCCAAGTATTATTATCTTAAATGATAATAAAATGAGTATTAGTAAGCCTATTGGTGCGGTTTCAAGATTTTTATCAAAAAGTTTATCAAGTCCAATTTATCAAAAATTTAAAAAAGGCGTTGAAGCAATGCTTGAATACTTGCCTGAAGGTGCTAGATATACTGCAAAAAGATTTGAAGATGGATTTAAATTAATCACTCCTGCTGGAATGTTTTTTGAAGAATTAGGACTTGAATATATTGGCCCAATTGATGGGCATAATATTGCTGATTTAATAACCGCATTAAATCTAGCAAAAAGTCTTAAAAAGCCTGTATTATTGCATATTCAAACAATCAAAGGCTATGGTTATGAGTATTCTTTAAATGATGAAGGTAGTTGGCACGGAGTTGGGGCTTTTGATATAAAAACAGGTAAGAGTTTAAGTAGCTCAAAAAAACCTAGTGCAACGGCAATTTTTAGTGATATTTTAGATGAACTAGCAAGTAAAAATGAAAAAATAGTAGGTCTTAGTGCAGCTATGCCAAGTGGCACAGGAATTGATAAATTAATAGCAAAATATCCTAATAGATTTTATGATGTAGGAATAGCAGAAGCTCACGCAGTAACTTCAATGGCTGCTATGAGTAAATGTGGTTTTATGCCTGTTGTAGCTATTTATTCAACTTTTTTGCAAAGAGCTTATGATAGTTTAATTCACGATTGTGCAATACTTAATCTTAATATGGTTTTTGCACTTGATCGTGCAGGGATTGTAGGAAATGATGGCAAAACTCATCAAGGAGCTTTTGATATTTCATATATATCTTGCATACCTAATTTTAAAATTTGTGCTCCAACGAATGCTAAAAGTTTTAAATTATTGCTTGAATACGCTACAAGTAAAGTTGGGCTAATTGCTATTCGCTATCCAAGGGGAAGTTTTGCTTTAGATGAGAGCTATGAGCCAAGTTTAAAAACTCATTTTATTAAAAATGTAAATTCTAATATAAGCTTTTTAGGTTTTGGAGAAGGCGTTGCAAAAGCTTTAGCAGTTAGTGAAGAAATCAATGCAAATGTAATTGATTTAGTATTTGCTAAACCACTTGATAAAGAGTTTTTATTAAATCTTGCTAAGAGTTCAAAAGAATGGCATATTTTTAGCGAAAGTGCAAAAATAGGCGGATTAAATTCTATAATTTCTAGCTTTTTAAAAGAATATGATTTAGACATTAAATTAATATCTTATGAATACGAAGATGAGTTTATAACTCACGGAAATACAAATGAAGTTATGCAAAGCTTAGGGCTTGATGCAAAAAGTATTATAAATAAAATTAAAGGCAATAAATGATAGTTAGTGCAGGAATAAGTGAGATTTATGATTACGCAGAGCCTATTGGATTAGGTAGTAATTGCGCTATAAAACTTAGCGAATTAATACTTAAAAAGCAGCCAAAAAGATTGATTTTCATAGGTTCAATGGGGCTTTATACTAAAGAAATTGAGCTTTTTAGCGTAAATGAGTTTAAAAGTGCTGTAAATATTGAATTAGCTATGTTAGATGATTTAGTTTATACCCCTATGAAAACTAATGAAGTTTCTAATTTAAATTCTTCTAATTATATTTGTAAAAATTACGAATACGCTAAGAAAATGAATGAAAAATACGGGATATTAGGCGAAAATATGGAGTGTTTTAGTTTTTTTGCGACTGCTAATTATTATAAAATCCCAGCTAGTGCAATTTTAGTAGCGACTAATTATTGTGATGAATTCGCACACGAAGAATATATAAAAAACATAGCAAAAGCTAATGAAATACTAGAAAATTACTTAGAAAACAAAGGACTTTTATGAAAGAATTATTAGATTTTTTACCAGAAGAATATAACCTTAGTCCAAAATATCTAAATAATGAATTAGCAAAATTTGTATATCAAAAATATATAAATGATTTTAGCAAAGCTACAAGTTTATCAAAAGCTCTAAGAGAGCAATTAAAAAATGAATTTAACATTATGCCACTTAGCTTAAAAATAGCTCAAACAAGCATTGATGGGAGTATTAAATTCTTATTTTCCTTACACGATAATCACACAATAGAAAGCGTTTTGCTACCTATGAAAAAAGAAAGAATAGAAAATGGTGTGAAAAAAAGTGCAAAATACACTATTTGTATAAGTAGCCAAGTAGGTTGCAAAAGTGGTTGTGCCTTTTGTTTAACTGGCAAAAGTGGGCTTATTAGAAATCTTAGCACAGCTGAAATAGTAGCTCAAGTATTATTTATCAAAAAATACGCAAAAATTCCTTATGAGCAAGGTATTAATATAGTTTTTATGGGTATGGGAGAGCCACTTGATAATTTAAAAGCAGTTAGCAAGGCTATTAAAATCTTTTCTCATAACGATACTCTAGCAATATCACCACGCCGTCAAACAATCTCAACAAGTGGTCTTGCAAAGCAAATTGAAGAATTAGGCAAGATGAATTTAGGTGTATTACTTGCAATTTCGCTTCACGCTGTAAATGATACTTTAAGAGATGAATTAATGCCTATTAATAAGGCTTATAATATTGAAAGTGTTTTAAATGCGGTAAGGAATTTCCCAATAGATGCTAGAAAAAGAGTGCTATTTGAATATTTATGTTTAGGTGGGATTAATGATGATTTAAGCCACGCAAAGGCTTTAGTAAAATTACTACACGGAATAAAAGCTAAGATAAATTTAATTTATTTTAACCCACACGAAGGCAGTATCTATAAACGCCCAAGTGAAGAAAAAGTAATTGCTTTTAGAGATTATTTACAAGCACACGGACAAAACGCTACCATTAGACAAAGCAAAGGGCTTGATATTAGTGCAGCGTGCGGGCAATTAAGAAATAACGAGGATGAAAATGCAAAAACCATCATATAGAATAGCTCAAATATTAGTAAGACTTTATAATGAAGAGATATTAAATAAGCACGATTTAGCTGAAGAATTTGGAGTAAATGCTAAGACTATTCAGCGTGATATTAATGAAAGATTATCAAAATTACCAATAATTGCTAGAAGAAATGGGGATTATAGTTTAGATAAAGCTTATATTAAAAGCAATCACGAAGAGATTAGAAAACTTATAAAAATATTTGATATTACTATGCTTCCAACAAGGCTTAGCGATGAGTTTTTAAACAATCTTTTTACTCAAAAAGAACTACCAATTACTAATATTAAAAATAACGAAATTGATGATATTAGTAGTGTTTATGAGAGCTTAACTAATGCGATTTTAAATAAGGTAAAAATTAAAATAACTTATAATGCAAAAGAAAGAATTCTAATGCCTTATAAATTAGTAAATCATCAAGATATTTGGTATTTATTAGCTTGTGAAGAAGCTGAACTTAAAAGCTTTACTTTATATAAAATCAAAAATTTATTAATCACACAAGAAGAATTTATCCCAAATGAAAGCACACAAGAGCTGATTAACAATAATTCAAGTAGTTTTATATCAAATAATATTACAAATGTTATTTTAGAATTAGATTGTGTTGCTAAAGAATATTTTTTAAAAAGAGCAATATTAAAAAATCAAAGAATAATCTCAAGCCATTTAGATAAAATCATAATAGAAACAGAAACAAGCTATGAAGATGAGATTATTAGGCTGGTTTTTAAGTGGATTCCACATATTAAAATTCTTGAGCCAAAAAGCTTAGCAAATGAGTGCAAGGCTAGAATTAAAGAATATTTAAAGAATATATAATGCAAAAGCAAAAGATATTTGAAATAATTTGTAATGAGTGCAAAGAAAAGCAAATTAGCATAGTAAATATTGAAGGATTTAGCATAATAAACGAAGAGATTTTTTGTCTAAAAAGCTCAAATAAGATTTCTTATAATGATTTAAGATATATTGATTTTGCTTATATTTTATTAGAAATTAACACTAAAAATAGTTTAATAAATGCTTTTAGTATAGCTGCAAAATTAGTAAGCGATGATTATGGAGAACATAAAGAATTATTAAAAAAATGCTTTTTGCTCTTAGATGATACAACACATTTTAAAGACCTTGAAAAATGCTTAATAATGTTGCAATTAAAAGAAAGTTACGATAAGTTAGAAGATAAATTCTAGTAAATTATTTACTAGAATTATTGCTTTTTACTATTTGATGAAGGCAAGAGCCATCTTTAACATTTATAAATTCATCATTTTTAGAAATAGCTACAAAGATTTCATCATTATTTTTTAAATAGTGTTTTTCTCCAAAAGGAGTATAAGATAAAGCACCTAAACATATCAATAAATTTGCAGGCTTACTAGCTATTAAAGGTCTTATATCTTCAAGGGTTGCTATGTCTATTTGATTATTTATAGTATCAATTAGCCAAGTGATTAATGTATTTGAATAATAAAAATAATTTTTTATATAATCTTCGTTTGCGTATTTTATTATCTCATTATCTCTTTTTAAATAGCAATGGATTTTATAATCATTTAATTCATCAAGATTATTTAAAGGAACTAAATTCCCAATACCTTTACTAGCAGTTGAGAAGTTCTTTTTAGAAGATATTTTATTTTCATTTACTCTTTTACTAGCGTCATTAAACGCTGCATAAAATTGTGGTTTTAAATCACTTAGTTTATCATTTTCATAAAAAGCTTTAAAAATTACACATAATTCAGGCTCAATTTGAACAAAATCTCCATCTAAAATAAGCTCATTTTCACTAATACAAAATCTCTTTAAATATTCTTTATCACTATCTTTAGAGTAGAATGGAAACACACCTTTAGGTGCAAAATCACTTGTATGTAATTCAGTAAAATCTTTAGCTTCGTTAGCTTGATTTAAATGATTAGGAACATTTCCTATCACACCTAAGCATAAATAGTCTTTAAACATTATTTTTCCTTAAATTGAAATATTTTTATAATTTATAGCATTAATTGATAAGTTTTATGTAAAATAAATATACTTTTTTTATTTTAGGAGAAAATATGAAAAAAACGATATTTCTATCCCTATGTGCGATAAGTGTATTGCACGGAAGTGAAGTAAGTACAAGTGAAGCTATTAAAGGGCTATATTTTGGCAATTTAGATAACTCTGCAGGAGCTAGAAATTCTAAAATAGAATTAATTACTGATTATTATCAATTATACGGAAGAGATAATGCTGTAATTGGTTGTTTTCATGGTAGAGGAACTAGTGATTTGGCAAATTATAATGATTGCACCCAATTAATGCAAGTATATAAATATAGAGATGGCAGTGGAAATCCTAATGCAGATAATGCTAATTTTAGAGATAATGTATGGTGTATAGAAAGTGATAATTCAAATTTAGGTAATGGAATTAAGCCTAGTGCTGATAGTTTTGTAAAATACATCAATATTACAAAAAATAATGTAAATTTATATGCGAGTTCAAGCAATGTAAATCCACGTTATGATTATGATACTACTATATATCAATATAGTTTAGGAAATTATCAAGAATCATATAAAGATTTTGGAGTAAATACTACTGGTAGATTATTAGTAATCGCTAAAAATCAAAACGAATATAATCCGTTTAGTTTTTATATAAGTGATAATTTAAATTTAAATAATCTTTCTAAAGATTTTACAGCTTTTGCAAATAATTATATAGGTATTCAAAATAATAAAATGAGATATTCAAATGATACCAAAAGAAGAGATATGTATGTTGCTTGGAATTTTTTAGTAGGAGAATCTTTAATCGGTGATTTATCTGGTAGAGGTTCTTGGTGTAATGAAGTAGATCCTTACAATAAGGAGAAATTTAAAAATAATAAAGGTTGTGAGAAGTCTTATAAATGGGAAGATTTAAATGATCATACTAGATATGTTAGATTTTTTAATTACCTAAAAGATTTAGGGCTTAATGTTAGATTGTCACAATACGGAGATCACTTTACTACAGCTTATGCTGGAGAATGGGGTGGAGTAAAAAATGAAAATGGTAAAATAATTTATTATGGTGTTTCAGAAAGTACAAAGCCAGATAGTCAATTTAATCAAGATGATAGAGTTATAAAAGAATATGAAAAAGACAGAAATATTTGGGCAAATTATAAATACGATGTCTATTATAGAAATAAAAAGGATATAAAATTTGGAGAAGCTTTAACTGTAAAGAATTTAGCTACTTATGGTCCAAACGAATTTAATAATGCAAGTAGTGCTTTTGAATTTTTCAACTCAGGAATGAGTGATAAGACTTATTATGGTGGCAAGTTTGGTAGTGTAAATAAAATAGGTAAGTGTTATTTTGTTAATTTACAATATTATGCAAGTCGCAATTCTAATAATTATCAAAAATTTATGGCAATGGATGCTAATAAATTTTTATGGAATAGTCCTAACAATATATTTTTACAAAATTATATAAAAAAAATTGATGAAGAATATGCAATTGCTAATTACTCAATAGATAGAAAAAGTGGGGTATATACAAGTTCTGTATCTGGTGAAAAACATAGTTTTACTTTAAATACTAGACCTACTAGTTTTAGAGGTAAAGACGAAAAACAATACGGCAATTCTTCAAATGGCAAAATTGGTGCTAGATATTATTTACATTTTTATCCTGACGCTGATGGAGCTAAAACTACTGAAATTGATAAAAATTTAGTTCCTAGAAAAGCAAAAGTTGAAAATTTACCAAGTAGCTTTAATGATAAAGAATTTTATGTTGTAACAGAGCTTAAATACGGAGTAAATAATAATGCTCAATTATCATTTACATACGAAGGCGTTGATTTAGACCCTAATAGATTAGGCTTTGAAAATAAACAAGAATGCGATATAAGTAGTGGTAAAAACTGCTCTAATATGAAATTTAAATTTAAAGATTTTAAATACAAAACTTATAAATTAAGCAAAACTGATGGTGGCTTTAGAGTAATTAGCGAAGATAGTGAAAAGAATGGCTATTTTTCAAGTGAATACACAACTGATGTTATGGCATTAAGAGTTGATGAAGGGTTATTAGATGCAATTAAGTATAAATCTGGTGAATCAATACTATTAGAACTTACACTTGATAGAGGTTTTTATGCTGATGATAGACCATTTTTTGAAACCAATTCAAATACTATTATTAATGCTAAATCATCAGGTAAGTTCTATGTAATTATTAGTGATATTAATTTTAATGCTAGTAATGTAGATTTTGGTTCTATTTGGAATAAACAAGACCCTGATAAAATGCCTGTATTAAACAGCACTAGCACAGGTTTTAATCCTACGACTGCAAATACTAGAATAGCTGGAAAACCTGTTTATTTAGGTATTCAAAGTGCAAAATCATCAAATAAATTAAATAATATTGATAATTTTGTAACTTTTGATGTAATAGATGCAAATACTAATAAAATAATTAAATCAGCTGACCTTACTTATTATGATAATGGAACAAGTAAAGTTAATATTAGTCACGAAAATGATTATTTAGTAGGTAATCCAATATTTACTCAAACAGGATTTAGTGGTGCTTATCCGTTTTATAATGGCGTTGTTAGAATTGATGATTTAAAAGTAGGTAGATATAAAGTATGCTATACAATATATTCTAAATCTCAAGTTCAAGAAGAAATCAATAAAAATAATAACAATAAAGACGCTAAAAGCCTAATTGAAGTGCCTGTTAAAGCTAGAAATTGCACTAATGATTTTAGTTTAAGACCTGCTTTAGTTGAATACACTACAAGCACTACATTTACAGCTGGAGAAAATGCTCTTGCGGGTGGAAAAGTAGCAGTATTTAATGCAGGATTAAAAGATGCTGATGATAAGCTAATAGTAACAAATGAAGAATTTGCTTTAACAAAAACTACTTTAAGTGTAGAAGATAGTCAAGGTAAAAATTATGATTTTAGTTTAAATGCAACTAATAAAAATACTATATCTGATAGCAATGAAGTTGCGTTTGTAAAAGACAATAATAATACCTATAAAATCAATGATGCAGTTGTAAATTTCCCATTATCAACTGATGCAAAACTTAAATTATATGAAGGTAAATTCACAAAACCAGATAGTATTAAAGGTTTATGTAATGCAAATGCTATCAATAATAAAGTAGATGAATATGGAAAAGTAGGTTGTTTAATTGATAGTAAAAGTGCTATAAGTATTAATTTTGCTAGCACTAAGGAATATGTTTTAAGAACTCCTATAATAAACAATGCCTTTACAGATGAAAAAACATTCTTTAAGAGTGAAGTAGGCGATAATAATAGCTTAAAGATTTATTATGTATTTAATAATTTAGGTGCTAAGGATACAAATAGCTTAAATTATGTATATCATAAATTTAGCAAAGACCATAATCTTGAGTATGAATTAAATTTTGATAATACTGATAAACAAGCTAAAGATAGATATTTAGTAAATATTGATGAAAATTATACAGATAAAAGCTTTAATACCACAATTAATGGTGCAAATCAAATTCTAGTAGATAGAGTTATCATTACAAAAGATAAGTTAAATAAAGATTTTGATAAAAAATTAGAAGATTTATATAATGATACAAAGACAAATAACATTAATGCTGTTATAGCTGGATTTGCTGCACCAAAAGATAAAATATCTGTAGATTTAGAATTAGCTTACACTAAATACAAAAAAACTCCAGATAATAAAACAATAGATACTAATGCAAGTTTAGCTAAGCCAAGTGTTGCTGAGTTTTCATTATTAAAATCATCAAAAGTTTCTTTAGATGGAGCTAGCACTAATTTAGCTAATGAATACTCATTTATCTTTACTAATGTTACTTATAAAGATAATAAAGTAACAAATACTGACAAAATTACTTTAAATCCTACAACAGATTTAGAGCTTTATTATTTAAATAAGAAAAACGAAAGAACAAAAATACCTTTAAAGAGTTCTTTATATGATAAAGACGCTAGTGCTATTATTAATGAATTATCATTTAATGCTGAATATGGTTCAAGCTTTTTTAAAAATCCAAAAACAGGCGAAGTAACTATTACGCTATCACCTGATAATGCTAAAAAGCAATACATTAAAGAAGTAATTGATTTGAATAATACAAATGATTTACATGGTGGTAAGTTCAGTTTAGAATTTACAAATACTAAGTAATTTTAAGAAGGGTTTAAAAACCCTTCTTTTTATTAATGACAAGCTGGAGTGTTTGTCGTTGGTTGAATACTAGAATTATCAGCTTTAGTAGTGTTTAAAAACTCAATTAATTTAAATGCAGCTTCTTCATATCTTTTTGCTACTATTGAATTTGGCTCACACATAGAAATAGGCTTACCACTATCTCCACCCGTTCTAATTGATAAATCAATAGGAATACAAGCTAAAACAGAGCAATCATATTCATGAGCTAAATTAAGCGCTCCACCTTTACCAAAAATCTCATGCTCAACATCGCAATTAGGACAAATAAAACCACTCATATTCTCAATTACACCAGCTACAGGTATATTTAATTTGTTAAACATATCTAAAGCTCTTTTACTATCATCAAGGCTTACTGCTTGTGGGGTGCTAACGCAAACTCCCGCACTAACAGGCACACTTTGAGCTAGAGTAATTTGTGCATCACCTGTTCCTGGAGGCATATCAAGTAATAATACATCAAGCTCACTCCATAACACATCGCATAAAAGTTGCTCAATCGCTTTCATTACCATAGAGCCTCTCCACATTAATCCTTGTCCTTCTTCAATTAAAATTCCCATACTCATAAACTCAATTCCATAAGCTTTAACAGGACGGATTTTATTGCCTACTACTACAGGTTTTTCGTTTTCAGCACCAAGCATTCTTGGCATATTAGGACCATATATATCAGCATCTAGCACTCCTACTTTTTTACCAAGTTTTGCAAGTGATAATGCTAGATTTAGAGTAGTTGTGCTTTTGCCAACTCCACCTTTTCCACTACTAATCATTACAAAATGCTTAATTTGTGGAGCTAGATTTTTGATTTTTGGTCTTTTTACTTCTGGTTCTTCTAATTTTGGTTGAATGATTTTAAGCTCAAGTTTATAATGATTATTTCTAGCTATTGCTTCACATTCATTTCTAATAGCATTTGCTATTTCTACACTTGCAGCTGGAATTTCAATATCCATTAGGATAATATCTCCTGCTAATTCGCACCTTTTTACAAAACCAAAACTTACAATATCCTTTTGAAAATTAGGATATTTGACATTTTTGAATAGTTCAATTATTTCCATTTTTTCTCCTTTTTTTACCTTTTATGCTAACAAAAAAAGTAAAATAATAAGATGAAATTTGTGTTTTTATTAATTATTAGTATTTTTTTAAGAGCAAGTGATATTAGTGTTTGTTATGTAAGTGATAGCTACAAGCGACTTGATACTATGTTTGGGCATATATTTTTAGCTTATAACAATAAAGCGGCTAGTTTTAATCTAAATAGTAATTTAAATATTAAAGATAATTTATCAGCACTTTTTGGAGTAGAAGGCATTATGCAAATTTTGCCTAAGGATAAATTAATTAAGTTTTATGAAGATGATGAAAGGCAAGTAAAATGCTATCCGCTTAATTTAGATGATAGCGAAGAAGCCAATCTATCAGCTTTATTTTACGAAGATGAGATTTATGATACTTATACATTTTTGCATAAAAATTGCTCATCAGCTTTAAGTATATATGCCAAAAACTATGGTGTTAATCTTAAATCAAGCCTAATTCCAATTCGTTTTGTATCACTTAATACTGATTATAAAAAGAACTTTCATAAAGTAGGATTATTTTATGAATATGATAAAAAAAATAGCCTTGATTTTGAGATAAGTATTCTTAGTCTAAATGATAAATTATCTCATAGTTTAAACATATTAAACTTTAATAAAAATTATATAAGCCCTATCAAAATCAGCGAATACGAAAAGATTAGCTATGAATTTGAATTAGGAATTAGATATAAAAAGGCTAGGGTGTTTGCTAATTTTTTCTTAGGGTATTATTATGAAGGTTTTTTTATAGGGGCTAATAATTATGGCTTAAATATAGGTTATTTAAAGGATTTTGATAATTTTGGTATAAAAATTAGTGCTGATAAAAAACATATAAATCTTAATACTTATTTTGATTATAAAAATTATCGTTTAAGTTTAATTGCTAATCAAAATTACGCTAAAATCGGTCTTATATACTCATTTTAAGGATAATAATGAAAAGCGTTGCAGAGAATAAAAAAGCAAGATTTGAATATAGCATAATTGATACTTATGAATGTGGTTTTGCCTTATTAGGTAGCGAAGTTGTAGCTGTAAGACACGGCAAAATCAATTTAAAAGATTCTTTTGTAAGGATAATCAAAGGTGAAGCTTGGCTACTTGATAGCCACATAGGTCATATGAATACGGCGAATAAATACTTCACTCACGAAGATAGAAGAGCTAGGAAATTATTGCTTCATCGTGCAGAAATTGATAAATTAATAGGTAAAATCAGTACAGATGGATTTACTTTAGTAATACTAAATTGTTATTTTAAGCGTGGGATTTTGAAAGGAACTCTAGCTTTAGCAAAAGGAAAAAATCTTCACGATAAGCGTCAAGCAATCAAAGAAAGAGATTTAAAACGAGAAGCAAGAGCGTATTATTAATTAACTCTTAAATATTAAACTAAAATTATTTTATATTAAGGAAAAATATGAGAATTTATTTTGCAAACGACCACGCAGCAACTAAGTTAAAGTTTAGTTTGATTGAATATTTTAGTAAAGAATACGAATGTATAAATCTTGGTTGTGATAGTGATGATAGTGTGGATTATCCTGATTATGCTAATAAATTAGCAAATGAGCTTAAAAACGATACAAATGCAATAGGTGTTATTATTTGCGGAAGTGGTATAGGAATTAGCATAGCTGCAAATCGTCATAAGCATATTCGTGCAGCACTTTGTCATTGCGAAGATTATGCAAGATTAGCAAGAGAACATAATGACGCTAATGTTATATCTTTAGGTGCTAGATTTGTTGATTTTGAACTTGCAAAAAAATTAATCATAACCTTTATAAATACCCCATTTCTTGGTGGAAGACACGAAAATAGAGTAAAAAAATTAGGGCAATAAATGTTATTTATTTGGATGGTTATTACTGCTTTAGTTTGTATATGTATTTATTTTTTAGTGATGACTTATTATTATAAATCATTACTTAATAAAGAAAGAGCCTCAAAAGAGTTTTTAAAAACTAATTTTGATGATACGGAAGTGGTTATGAGAAAGCTACAAACACAACTTCAACGCTCTTTAGGAAATATAGATGTATTAAATGAAGAATTAGATAAGGTAAAAAGTGAATTAACAAGCCTTAGGACAAGAAATTCTCAATATCGCTTAGAAAATAATAAATTAAACACAAAAATCAAAGAATTAGAAGCAAAAATTGAAAGCTTATTATAAGGATTAATATGAATATAGAAAAATTATTAAATGAGAAGATAAAAAGATACCCAAACTACCCAAAAGAAGGAATTGTATTTGCAGATATTACCACGCTTTTAGCAGATAAAGAAGGTTGGCAAGTTTTAATAAATCACTTAAAAGATAAATATAAAGATGAAGAATTTGATTTTTTAGTAGGAGCTGAAAGTCGTGGCTTTATTTTTGCAGCTGCATTAGGAGCTATTTTAAATATCCCTTTTGTTCCAATTAGAAAGAAAAACAAACTCCCAGGAGAGCTATTAAGTATTGAATATGATTTAGAATACGGCAAAGATAAAATAGAGATGAAAAAGGACGCATTTTTAGGCAAAAAAGATGTAAAAGTTCTTTTTATGGATGATTTATTAGCAACGGGTGGCACTAGCATTGCTTGTATGAAATTATTAAAATTAGCAGGTGCTAAAGAGATTAAGAGTTGTTTTTTAATAGATATAAATATCGGTGGATATAAAGCTTTAAAAGAGCATTGTGATGATATTTATTGCATTTTAAAGGATTAGCAATGGATATGATAATTAATTTTATAAATTCCTTTTTTGCTGACCCTGAGGGGGTTTTAACTTCCTTATTTAGAGATAAAATCGTAATTGCTAGTATTATTATATTTTTATGGTGCACGCTAGAAGGCGAAACTGCATTAATACTAGCAGGACTTGCAGCTCACGGAGAACATATTCATATAGGACTTATCACATTTATAGCAGGTTGTGGGGGATTTTTGGGCGATCAGATATATTTTTATATAGGAAGATACTCAAAAAGCTATATTAGAAAAAAGCTAAAAACACAAAGGCGAAAATTTGCAGTAGCACAGATTTTACTTCAAAAATACGGCTGGCCTATAATATTTATTCAACGCTATATGTATGGCTTTAGAACCGTTATTCCTATGAGTATAGGGCTTACTAATTATAGTGCAAAGAAATTTGCGGTAATTAATTTTATTTCAGCTCAAGTATGGGCTGCTATTACTATTTTTATAGTGTATATTTTTGGCGAGCATATATGGGAGATTATTAATTGGGCGAAAGACCATTGGTATTTGGCAGGAATTTTAGTTGTAGGATTTTTATGCTTAATTTTATATGCTTTTAAAAGTTTAGAAAATAAATTATTAAGTAAGAAAGGTAAAAAAAATGAAAGTAGTATTTAATGAAAAAAATACTGATTTTAAAGTTTGTTTGATACAAAACAAATATTTAAGTAGATTTGATGATAAAGAATTTTTTGAAATAAATGATTATAAAGGAGTTGGAGCGATTTGCAACCTAGCTAAAAGAACGCTTTATGTTGGCTTAAACGATGAATTAACTTATGCTAGTTTTATAGCTAGTTTAGGTAGTGCGATTAAGAGCATTAAGAACTTAAATATAAAAAGCATTAGCCTTGAATTTATTAATCTTGGTTGTGAGTTTTATAGTGCTTATGCTCATATTTATGCTGTTATTTCATCTTTATATGAGTTTAATAAATATCATAAAGAGCCTAAGAATTCTAAAATAGAATTAATAAGCCTTGAAACACAACAAAACGATGATATTCAACAAGGCATTGAGCTAGGTAAAGTATTAGCAAATGCTTGTGAAGATGTAAAAAATATAGTAAATGAAATTCCAAGCACTTATAATCAACTTAGTTTTGAAAAAGACGCTTTAAAATTAGCTAAAGAATTTGATTTAGAATGCAATGTTTATAGCGATGATTATTTACAAAAAGAAGGAATGAACGCATTTTTAGCAGTAAATCGTGCAAGTAGTTATCCTGCAAAATTAATCCACTTAGCTTATAAACCACAAAACGCTATTAAAAAAATAGTTTATGTAGGAAAAGGGCTTGTATATGATACAGGTGGGCTAAGTCTTAAACCGGCTGATTATATGCTAACTATGAAAGCTGATAAGAGTGGTGCGGCTGCTGTTTTAGGTATTTTAAAAGCAGCTAGTATGTTAAAACTACCTTATGAAATACACGGAATTATAGGTGCAGCACAAAACTGCATAAGCGAAAAATCATATATGCCTGATGATGTATTGATTTCAAGAGAAGGTGTAAGTATAGAAGTAAGAAATACTGATGCTGAAGGAAGATTGGTTTTAGCAGATTGCTTGAGTTTTGCTCAAGATTTAAAGCCTGATTTATTAATAGATTTAGCTACTTTAACAGGTGCTTGTGTGGTTGGGCTTAGCGAATATACAAGTGGTATTATGGGATATAATGAAGACTTGCAAAACGAGTTTTATAACAATTCAAAAAGAAGTGGCGAATATACTTGCGTTTTACATTTTAATCCACACATTAAAGAGCTTATCAAAAGTAAAATAGCTGATGTTAGCAATACAGGTAGCTCAAGATATGGTGGAGCTATTAGTGCAGGAATGTTCTTAGGCGAGTTTATTAGAAAAGAATATAAAGACAAATGGTTGCATTTAGACATTGCTGGACCTGCTTATGTAGAAAAAGTGTGGGGCGAGAATGCTTATGGAGCAAGTGCAGCTGGAGTTAGAATGAATATTATAAACTTACTTAGAATGGCAAGGAGTGCAAAATGAGCCTTAGTGTAGGTATTGTTGGACTTCCTAATGTTGGTAAAAGCACGACTTTTAATGCTTTAACAAAGGCAGCAAACGCTCAAGCAGCAAATTATCCATTTTGCACCATTGAGCCAAATAAAGCTATTGTTGAAGTGCCTGATGAGAGATTAAAAGTCTTAGCAAATATAGTAAATCCTGAAAGAATAATGCACTCAATGATAGAATTTGTAGATATTGCAGGTCTTGTAAAGGGTGCTAGCAAAGGCGAAGGTTTAGGGAATAAATTCTTAGCAAATATTCGTGAAACTGATTTGATTTTACATATAGTAAGATGTTTTGATGATGAAAATATCACTCATGTTGAAGGTGGGGTTGACCCATTAAGAGATATAGAAATCATAAATCTTGAATTAATCTTAGCTGATATTGAACAACTTAATAAAAAGCTTGATAGACTTAGCAAAGAAGCAAGAGCAAATCTTAAAGGTGCTAAAGAATGCCTTGAATTAGCACAGGATTTATTAAAACACCTAGAAGATGGCAGATTAGCTAGTGAATATGCAAATCGTGATAGTGAAGCTTTTATAACTTTAAATAAAGAATTAAGATTACTTAGTGCTAAAGAAGTAATTTATGGCGTTAATGTAAGCGAAGATGAATTATTAGATGATAATGATTATGTAAAAAAGGTGCGTGAATATGCAGCCAAATCAAATCATAGCGTTTTAAAGTTATGTGCTAAGCTTGAAGAAGATTTGGTTGGAATGGACGAAGCTGAAGCTAATGAGTTTTTAAAAGAATTAGGCGTAAATGAAAGCGGTTTAGCAGCTATTATTAGGACAAGTTTTGCTAAGCTTAATTTGATTTCTTATTTTACTTGCGGGGTTAAAGAAGTTAGGTCTTGGACTATTCATAAAGGTTATAAAGCTCCTAAGGCTGCAAGTGTAATTCATAATGATTTTGAAAAAGGCTTTATCAAGGCTGAAGTAATTAGCTATGATGATTTCGTAAATTGTGGTGGCGAAGCAAAAGCTAAAGAAGCAGGTAAATTACGCTTAGAAGGTAAAGATTACGAAGTAATTGACGGCGATATAATGCACTTTAGATTTAATGTATAAATCTTATTAGCAAGGCTTAAAAGTCTTGCTAATCTTTTAAAAATCCTTTTTATTTATAGAATTTAGAAAAGATAAAAATCTTTATAAGCAAACTTAAAATACTCAAATAAAACATTAAAATACAAGTTAAAAATCTTTATAAGTTAAAAATATTAAAAATATTATTGATTGAAGATAAATCAAATACAATTAAAAGTCTTGCTAATCTTTTAAAAATCTTTTTTATTTATAGAATTTAGAAAAGATAAAAATTTTTATAAGTTAAAAATATTAAAAGCATTGTTGATTGAAGATAAATCAAACAAGACTTAAAAAAGCCTTGCTTGATTTTAGATTAGAAATTATAAGAAAATCCTAAGTTTATATTGTAGTTATTATTAAAGTGATTTGTAATGCTCTTAGCAAAATCTAAATTAATGTTAGTATTAGCACTAGGTTTATAATCAGCTCCGAATTTGATTTTAAATCCTCTATCTTGAACCCTTTCAAAATAATAAGTCATACCATCATTAGCACTATTACTTGGACTTTCGTTTAAGTCTTTAATATAAGCAAATTCAGTATTTAAACCTACTTTATCATTGATTTTAGCACCAGCTTTAATACCTGCTTTTGCAGTATATTGAGCTGCTTGTTCTGTTTGAATTCCTAATACTGCTCCATCAATATTTACTTTTGGATAGCGAGTAGCTATTAATTTAACATTAGGTTCTACATAATAATCAGAGCCAAATCTTTGTCCTACTTTAACTTTTGCTTGCCATAAATTATCATATCTTGTAGTATTTATCATCGCTAAATCGCTCTTATAATTACCTTTTAAAGTCAATAAATTTAAGTCATAATCAACGAAAAATCCCGAATTAAAATTCGTGCTAGCATAAAGTCCAATGCCAGTTATTCCAACATCAGTGCTTAATGCTTTATTAGCTTTTAGTTTTGCTTTAGAAGCTTTTATACCATAAGCTACATCAAGATTTTTTAAAGATACTTTATTATCTACTCCGACATTAACTCTGCTACCTTTTAAATTATTTGAATCTGTTTCAAAATAACCATAATCAGAATTTATCCAAAAACCTTTATTTTTATCATCATTTCTTAAGTAATTAAATCTTAAGTCATTATCATCAATATAATATCTAGCAACATAATATGGTGTATACATTATGTTTTTAATCGCACTTGTAACAGCTGGGTCAAGATATTCTAAAGTCAATAAATCCTTATCATCAGCACTAACCTTACCAAAACCTTTTAAAGCTTCTTTATCTATTTCTAAATTAGACCTAATGCTATCTTTATTAATTATTGGGTCTTTATCTGTTAAACCTAAACTCCATACTCCATCTTTACCTATTTCATCAAAGCTTAAAACCTTAGTATTATAAGTAGCTAAAACGGTTTTATAAGTTACTTTAAAGTAAGCTTTATCTTTTTCATTATCTTCTTTTTTACCATTTACAATAGCAATAGGAACTCTTGTATTTACTAGCTTACTTAAGTTCGTATTGTATAAAACGATTTCGTTATTTTCTCCTAAAGCTTCTTTATTTACTATAATAGGACCACTGAATTTATCTTCTAAACTAGTATCAATTCCACCACCATAAATATAAAACTTAGAATTATTAGCATTTAGAGTATTAGTTACAACTTGTGCTTGAATGTGTGAATTATCCACTATTAAATTATCAGCTCTAATTCCACCTATGCCATTGCTATTTGTATTAGTAGCTCTTATTGTTGAATTTTTGATTGTATAAGTGCTATTTTTTAAATCGCTTGTCTTATCATAAGTATTTGTAGCCAAATCATCAATGCTTGATATAGGTTTAGTTCCTGTAATTTCTATAAAGGCATTATCAGCATTTAGCGTATTTGTTTTAAATGTGTTTGCAGTGAAATTACCTGAAATCTCTGAATGATTATGCACTAAAATATCTTTATTAAAGGTATTATTTAAGTTCGCATTTATATTGCATTGTTCTACATTGTTATTATAAATTCCATTGCTAGTGTTTAAAGTCCCACACTTATTATTGTCATATTTAATAGCAGCATTAATAATAGAATTATTTACATTCAATTCTGAATTATTTGTAATATCTTCGCTTACATTTTTAACATTTGTAAGACTTAAAATACCGCCATCATCATTTGTAATTTTGGTTGCTAATTCGCCTATATTATTAAAGTCTAATTTAGATTTATTTCCATTATTTTTAATACTTGTTCCAGCGATTTTATCAGTATTATTAATGCTTAAATCTCCGCCATTTTGATTTGTAATATTATTAAATGATTTAATATTATCTAATACCACTTTAATAGCTTCATTTACTAAATCTTTCATAGAAGCATTGCTTAATTTAGTATTGCCTTTGCCTTTTAGTGTTAAATCATCATTGAATGTTGAATTGTTTAAATCATTTGTCCCACCATCTATTGTAGTTTTATTGTTAAATTGTGAGCCATTATCTTTTACATTCTTAGCTATAACTTCGCCATCAAATGTAGTTTGATTAGAATCTAGGCAATCTACTTCTACTTTTCCTTTAAGAGTTGTCGTGCTATCTGGTTTAAAACAAGCTTTATTTCCTTTAACGCTTATATCATTTTTTAAAGTTGAATTACTTACTTTAAATTCCCCACTAGCATTTAATTTAGCGTCTAATTTAGACTTATCATCAATATTTTTAATATCCAAATTATTCGCATTAAATGTAACATTTTTGCCTATATTAACACCATTTTTACCATCAATATTGCTTAAGCCTGTGCTAGTGATTGTAACAGGAGTTGTATCATCGCTACAAATACTAGCCCCACTATTTAAATCCAAATCCTTAGTATCAATGCTAGAGCAAACTTTAGCATTATTAGTTAATGTGGTTTTTCCATTATTTGCAGTGATTATTGCGTCTTTTCCTTTAAACTCCCCACCACTAATAGTAATATTCCCAGAATTTGAAGTAGCTTTAATATTATTTGATTTAGTGTTGTTTAAATTAATATCATTATTTGCATTTAAAGTCGTATTATCTTTTATAGTTGCATTAGTTACATTGATATTTTTATCTGCTTTTAAATCAGCATTAACTTGCGTAGGCTCGCTTCCTTTGATTGTGATATTTTCTTGTGAAGTTAGTTTAGAATTAATCTTGCTTGGATTATTCTTATCATCTGAAGTTACAACAATATCTTTTATAGCATTAATTGTCGCATCAATTACGCTATTTGCTATATTTGCCATTCCTTGCAAGATAATATTAGAACTCTTATCATCTTTACCTATTTGAGAATTATTAGCATTAAGATTATTAGCATTTACATTACTTGAGTTCAATGTAGCATTTGTAGCTGTAATATTATTAGCTTTATTAATATCTGCATTTATCGTTGTATCTTTTCCTAAAGTAATATCATTAGCATTTTTTATAGTAGAGTTAATGGTAGTTTTCTTATTAGTTGCAGGTGGTTCTGGACTAATTCCATTATGCTCTCCTAGATTTTGAGCGTCATTGCTTAAGATTATATTACCTGCTACATCAATATTTCCGCCAGAAACTTCAGCCCCATTTGCAATTAGTAGCGTTCCACTAGGATTTTTGCTAGTTAAATCTCCTTTTATAGTAGCGTTATCAATTGTAGCATTGTTAAAATTACTATCTGCATTAATCACTGCACCTCTTCTAGCTACTAATTCATTAGTTTCTATTGCTTTATTAATTGTAGTAGTTGTGTTATTAGCACAAGAGCCACCACCTATTATATCTACTCTACCGCTACTATTAATATTAGAATTAACAATAGAGCCATTTTGCACGGTAACTAAATTAGTTCCTTTAATTAAACCATTATTAGTAGTAGAGCAATCTATTAAGGCTTTATTTGTAAATAATTCTCCTAAAACATTTACAACTGATTGTTTAGTAGCTGAAAAATCACTAGAATTACCATTATTTAAAGTTACGCTAGATGAACTTATATCAGTATTTTTTGCATTTAGAGTATTTGTTGTTATATTTTTAGAATTTGTAATGCTTAATTTCTCATCAGCTTTAACTAAATTAGCATTAATTCCTTTAGCATTTTGTGTATTTAAGATATTAGTATTTTTAGCACTGATAGTATCTCCAGTAAATTTAACATCATCTAAAGTTAAATCATTTAAGCGTTTGCTAGTATCATTACCTATATTTGCATTAGTTAAATCTATATTTTTAAGATTTAATGTATCATCTACATTTGCTGCATTTATATTAGAATTACTAATCGTAGAATTAGCAATTTTTAAATTCCCATCAATTCTAACATCATTATTTTTATTAGCATCTTTATTTTGAATGTTTAATTTTTCTAAAAGCATATCTTGAGCTAATTGTAATAATGTTTTATTAGCTTTGATTGTAGTTTCTTTTGAATTATCTAATTTAGAATTAATAAACTTAACTTCATTAGAAGTTAGATTTCCCGATAAATTAGCGTCTTTTATAGTAGTAGTGCTTTTGATATTTACATTACCACTAAGTGTAGCTTGATTTCTTACTTCTAAATTATCAGTATCTTCAATTGACGCTAATACTTTTGTATCTTTTCCATCTATTATGATTTTACCACCATTAGTATTTGTGCTAAGCTTTGTGCCTTCGTTGATTACGCTTTTGTTTTGTAAGGTTATTGTATTAGCATTTATGGTAGCATTTTCTGTTTTTGAATTATCAATCGTTATATCTTTAGCTTTTAAGCCACCTTGTATAGTTGAGCCATTATTTACTTTTATATCAGTAGCATTGATTTGTGAATTTGTTTTAGTGCTACTATCGTTTAAAGTAACGCTATTAGCATTTACAACACCACTTTCTCCTAAAATAGATTTGCTTTCAAATTCTGCTGTAGTAGTTATTGTAGAATTAGCATTTAATGTAGCACCATCTTTTACAAGCAATTTATTAGCATTAATTGTCCCTTTTATATCGGTTTCTTGAGTGCCAGGTGCAGGGTATTTGCTATCTAGTATTTTATTACTTAAAATAACACTTCCACTATTTGTTATAAACTTAGCATTTTCATCTGATTTAGCTCCGTATCCTAATACAATATCACTATTTTTAGATTCTAATTCTCCGTTTATAGTCCCCCAATATGCTTGGATTTTATTATTAGCTGTAATTTTTGCAGTTTTTTCTACATTTGCATTTAATAAATCCACGCTATCATCTATATCTAAAATACCTTTTATATTTGCAGTTGCTATTCTTGCACCATTTGCTTTGATTGTTTTATCTGCATTCAAGGTAGCATAATTTGATATATCTACAAATCCACTTGCATTTATATTGGCATTGATTGTTGTATCTTTGTCGCTAATAGTAATGTCTTTAACATTTGTAATATCTGCATTAAGCTTACTTCCGTAAGATATTGTTGCGTTACCACCTATATCAAGGGCTGAATTAATTTCGCTGTTGTTATCTATAATTACATCGCCAGTTGATTTGAAACTATTTCCATTATAAGTTGAGTTTATAAAATCAGCCTTTGTTGTGTTGATATTTGCACCACTAACACTTGCATTAGTAGATTTAAAATAATTACTTGTAAATTCTCCACCACTAACATTAGTTTTATCTTTACCTAATTCTCCAATACTAATAGTGTTTGTGCTATTAAACACCCCACCACTTACATTGCTACCTGATTTAATAGCTATATCATTTGCATTTAATTCTCCGCTACTTACATTACCACCAGAATTAATGTTTATAGTGTTATTTGCAGTGATTTTACCACCACTTACATTGCCACCAATGTCGGCTTGATCAGCTGTTAACCCCCCCCCACTAATATTTCCATCTTTATTTAATTTTATATTAGTAGCTGTGTGAGTTCCTTTGCTTACATTTGCACCACTTTCAATGATGATATCATTTCCTGCTGTGGTATTGCCTTGTATATTAGACTTGCCTTTATAAGTAACATTATTAAATTTACTTTCTAAATTAGCGTTTTCGCTTGTATTTGAATTATCTAGCGTAATACTTCCGCTTTCAGCTGTGATTGTGCCTGATTTGATATTTGAGTTATTGTTAATATTTACATTTTCATTAGCTTTAAGTGTTCCAGAAAGTATATTTGAATTGTTAGTAATATTGATATTTTTACCATTTATGTTCTTTGCATTACTATCTGTATTATCTAAAGTTATATTACCTTTAGACGATGTAACTTGTGTTTTTGACATTAGGGCTTTGTCATTTGTGTTATTTTTAATCGTTATATCTCCGGAACTTTTTAAGTTAATTAAATCTAGTGTAGAGTTAGTTACATTTATTTTATTATCGCCTATATTAGCCCAAATACCACCACCTTTAGCATTGCTTGAAGTAAGATTTGAATTGGTGATATTAATTGTTGATGTAACTTTATCTTTACCCATAATAACATCTTTAAAATCAACATTTGAACCATCAATTGTGATATTTGTATTGGTGCTAATATTTCCGCTAGTAGTTACAGAGCTTTTCTCTATTGTAAGATTATCAGCGTTTATTCTATCCCCACTTATATTTGCATTATCTGTGATAGTTAGTTTTTGTATAGTTGCTCCTCCACCACCTTGTCCTAAAATAACATTCTCATAATTACCACCACTTATTGTAAGACCACCGGTAACACTACCTGTAGTCTGTCCAAAATAAGAATTGGTAGCATTAGCATTTTTTAATGTGAGAGTTTTATCTTGACCAATCATTACATTAATGCTTGAAGGATTATCTCCTATGATTTTAGTGCCTGTTATGGTTGTATTGTCTTTTGTGAAATTAGCAACACCACTGCCTTTTGTATTTATCGTGCCATTTGATAAATTAGAATTTATATTAAAGCCAGCTGAATTGATATTAATTGTATTATTAGTGCCGGTAGTTTCGTTAGTTGCGTCACCTAATATTACACTCCCACCATTGTGAGTAATGGTATTGCCACTTGTATTGCCATTAATATTTAAAGCCCCACTATCGCTTATAATAGTTGAATTATTAACTTCTTTTGTAGTTAAAGTCCCACCTTTGCTATTTATGGTTGAGTTATCTTTAATATTATTAACGCTTAATTTTCCATTAGCATTACTATTAATAGTTGAGCCTAGAACATCGCCTGATATAGTTAAATTACCATCTGTATTACTATTAATAGTTGATTTGTTTGTAACATTTTTAACTTGGATTGTAGCACCATCACTATTGATAGTTGAACTATCTATATTGTTTGCTACCTTTAAAGTCCCGCTAGTTCCATCAATTGTAGAACCTACTACATCATTTTTAACATCAATAGTCCCACCATTATTTTTAATAGTTGAATTGTCAATATTATTTGTAACATTAATAGTTGCACCTTTGCTATTGATAGTAGATTTATTTGTGATATTTCCCGCAGTTAAAGTTCCACTATCGCCTTCAATTGTTGAATTGTCAATATTGCTATTTACTTTAATAGTCGCACCTTTACTATTGATAGTAGATTGGTTTTTGATATTTTCAGCAGTAATATTTCCACTTGTGCCATTTATTGTTGAATTATTAATTTCATTTGTAACATTAATAGTTCCACCAGTTTCGCTATTGATGATGGAATTATTATTGATAGTTTTAGAAGTTAGAGTTCCACCTTTACTATTAATAGTTGTAGATGAAATAGTGTCAGCGTTTAGATTACCGGCTTTATTTTCTAGCTTAGAATTAGAAGAGCCATTACCTTCTAAGGTATTTAATGACATTTCTCCCCATTTGTTTTGTAAAAATGTATTTTCTAATTTCGTATTACCTTTTACTGTAAATTTTGCTCCTTTGTCATTTACTAGATAAGTGTTATTACCTATTAGATTGCCTTCTACAAGTAATGTTGCATTTAGATTTTCCATATAAATGCCATCTTTACTTCCTAAATCTTTTTCTTCAGTATTTGAAGGGTTATTTAAATCCCCATTTACGGTTAAATCATTTTTTACTGTCATGGAGCTTTTATAATTCATCCACAAAGTGCTTCTTTGTTCTTTGTTAAACATTGTAGATGAATATCCTTGACTATTTATAGTAAAGTTATAAAAACTTCCGTTAAAACTATCTAAAGGATGAAAGTCCCCACCACCGCTCATAGTAAAGTTAGTGGTTTCAGCATTTGTTCCATTGGTAAAAGAAATTTTGCTTATGTTTGTTTCTTTAATATTATTATATTCGTCGTTTAACTTATCAATAGTCAAAGTTCCACTGCTTACAGTTGCTGCTTGAACTGAACTAATTATCGTAAATGCTAGTAATGACATTCTTATGGTCTTATTCATATAAAATCCTTAAAAAGTTGCTTGATTTTTATTAATGTTAAAAATTGATATAAATCAATAAATTATATTTGTAAAAATAAAAAATTAACCTTAAATTTTTTTGTCTTTTAACATAAAAAAGTAAAAAAATTTATATATTTTTTTATCTTTAAAAATACTTTATTAAATACTTAAAAGCTATTAATTTATATGAATTAAATATCACGATATATAAACAAAATTAGCTTAAATTAATACTTATTAGACTTTAATAAAACAATTTCAAATTCTAATTATTCAAAGAAGACTAAAAATACCTTATAACTTTATGATAATACTTGATATATAAAATGTTTGCTTTACATTTTAAAAAGGAGAAATTATGGCAATTTCAAGAAGAACATTCCTTAAAGGTTCAGCAATTACAGCTAGTGCGATTACTTGTCCTTTAAATGCTGATACAAACTTTTATGATATCAAGCAAATCCCACACGCTACACATTTTGGTGCATTTACAGCCGAAGTAAATAGCGAAGGAAAAATAATCAATCTTATCCCACACGAAAGTGATAAAAACCCAAGCGTAATCACTAAAGCTATCATAGATAGAACATATTCAGATACAAGGGTAAAATATCCAAGTGTTAGAAAAAGTTTTTTAGAAGGTAAAAATCGCCCTGATTTAAGGGGTCGTGAGTCTTTCGTTCATGTTAGTTGGGATGTAGTGCTTGATTTATTATATAAAAAGCTTAAAGCTACAAAACCAGAAAATATCTTTAACGCAAGTTATGGTGGATGGGGTCATGTTGGTTTACTTCATAATTGTAACGCAGTTGCAGGTAGATTTTTTAACACCGTTTTAGGTGGAGCAATAGGCACTGATGGAGAGTATAGTAACGGAGCAGCGGGTAAAGTAAATACTGCTATAGCAGGGGATTTAGAAGTTTATAGTTTGCAAACAAATTACGAGCAAATGATTAAAAACTGCGAAGTTTATGTAATGTGGGGTTGTGATATTTACAAGGATAATCAAATAGATTTTAAGGTAGCTAATCGTGAGAATGATGGTTGGCTTAAAAAATACGCAGCTAGTAATATAAAGTTTATTAACATTGACCCACAATATACAAAAGCAGCGCAAATTACAAAGGCTGAATGGATAAAAATCGTCCCAAATACCGATGTTGCAATGATACTTGGAATGTGCCATTATTTATATACAAGTGGAAAATACGATAAAGAATTTATAGCTAAATATACAGATGGATTTGATAAGTTTTTACCATATTTACTAGGTAAAACTGATGGAGTAGAAAAAACTCCTGAATGGGCGGCTAAGATTTGTGGAATTGATGCGACTAAGATTAAAGAATTATGCGATTTATTCGTTAGTAAAAGGACATTTTTAGCAGGTAACTGGGCAAATCAAAGAGCACATCACGGCGAACAAGCTGACTGGGCTATCATAACTTTAGCTTGTATGATTGGTCAAGTTGGACTGCCTGGTGGTGGATTTGGCTTTTCTATGCATTATTGCTCGGCTGGTGGAGCGTTTAGTGGTGCTTTACTTCCTGTTGGATTGCCACAAGGAAAAAATAGCGTAAATATAAATATCCCTGCAAGTCGTGTAAGCGAAGCTATCCTAAATCCAAATAAAACTATTAACTTTAAAGGCAAAACTTTTACATATCCAGAGATTAAAATGTTTTATGTAGCAGGTGCTAGTGTTTTAGGTCATCATCCAAATACTAATGAATTAATTTATGCTTTAAGACAACTTGAAACCGTAGTTGTTCATGAGCCTTGGTGGACGCCGATGGCAAAAATGGCTGATATAGTAATCCCAGCTACAACAACACTTGAGCGTGATGATATAAGCTTTGGTGGTTCATATTCGCAAGATTGGGTATATGCTATGAAAAAAGTAATCGAGCCTGTGTATGAAAGCCGCAATGATTACGATGTTTTCTATGAATTAGCAAAGAGATTTGGCGAAAGAGAATTAGCTAAGTTTAGCGGTGGCAAGAAAGACCATTTAGAATGGATAAGAAGTTTTTATGAGAAGAGTGATTGTATAAATGAAATGGAATTTGATGAGTTTTGGGAGAAAGGCTCACTTCATTTTGAAATTCCAAAAGAAGCTTATGAATTTGTTCGCCACGCTGATTTTAGAAAAGACCCAGTGAATAATAAATTAGCAACAGAAAGTGGAAAATTCCAAATCTATTCACAAAAATTTGCTGATTATAATTTACCTGATTTTAAAGGTCATATAACTTGGTTTGAACCGGCTGAATATTTAGGAAATCAAGAATTAAGCAAAAAATATCCATTCCATTTATTAAGCCCACACCCAAGATATAGAATTCATTCTCAACTTGATAATACTTGGGTAAGAGAGCTTTACAAAATCCAAGGTCGTGAGCCTGTAGTAATTAATACTGAAGATGCTAAAAAGCTTGGTATTAAGCACGGCGAAGTGGTAGAAGTATATAATAATCGTGGTAGATTATTAGCTGGTGCATTTGTAAGTGATGATATTAGAAGTGGCGTTGTAGCTATTCAAGAAGGTGCTTGGTATGACCCTGAAGATGATAAAGACAATGCAAGATGCAATCAAGGTCATGTAAATGTGCTTACTTCATCTCGCCCAACTTCTCAAATGGCACAAGCAACAAGCGTAAATACTTGCTTAGTAGCGATTAGAAAACTTGATAAAAATGAAGCTGTTAAACCATATAAAAACACAACACCACCAACAATTATAGGAGCGTAAAATGAGAAAAATTATAGGATTATCATTAATTACTTTAAGTGCTTTTGCATATAAGCCTGATTATCAGCAAATATTTTTACCAACTCCTGCAAAAGTTGAGATAAAAAAGCAAGAATTTGCTAAAGATATTAGATTTATCTTAGATGAAAAAGCGACAATGCTAGATGAAAATCAAAAGCAAATCGGAACGATTTATGAAGGAACTATGGTTAAGCTAATTGAAACTAAAGAAGATTTAGCTAAGGTTAGCATTAGTGGAGAAGTTGTAGGAGATAAATTAGCATTTAATAAAAATGCGGAATTTGTCTATTTAGAGAGTAAAGACGCTAAGCCTGAAATGAGCTTTTGGGTAAAATCAAGCTCTTTAACTACTGATAAAGACGCTGCTTTTGAAGGTGTTGAGGTGTTTTATTATGATTCTTGCACGAGTTGTCACGCAGCACACGCTCCAAGCGAACACGCAATTGATGAATGGGACGCTTATTTAGGAGCAATGCAAATGAATGCAAAAATTACTGACGAGCAAAAGGATAGAATATTACGCTATATGCAAGCACATTCTAGCAATGGAGCTTTTAAGTAAATTAAAATAGAATTTGTAATTAGGATTAATTACAAATTCTTTTATTATTTTTCTATTTTTGTTTTACAATCTAAGCACTCTATAAATGTGCCTTTTTTAAGTTCTTTTATAATCATTATTCCGCCACAATTAGCGCATTTTTCTTTAGCTAGTGGGTATGAGCTAATGAAATTACATTTAGGATAAGAACTGCATCCATAAAATGCACCCCTTTTAGAAAATCTTTGCACCAAATCGCTACCACATTTAGGGCAAGGGACATCTAGTTTTACTAATTCTTTTTTAGGTTTTTCTTCTTTGTTTTCGGTTTTTGTATCGTTTAAATTCCTTGAATATTTGCATTTTGGATAACCACTACAAGCTACGAATTTACCGAATTTGCCTTCACGAATTAGCAATTCTTTACCACAATCAGGGCAATTTTCTCCTAGTTTTTCTACTTGTTTTTGACTTTGAATACTTGTTTTTCCATCGTTGATTTTAGTGATAAATGGCTCATAAAATTCATTTAAAACCTCATCTAAGTCACGCCCATGAGTTGCAATCTCATCTAAACGCTCTTCCATATTGCTAGTAAATTTCGCATCTACTATTTGCATAAAATGTTCTTCTAAAAATTCTATGATTTTTTCGCCTTTTTCTGTAGGGATTAGTTGTTTTTTCTCTAACTTCACATAATCTCTATCAATTAAAAGGCTTGTTGTAGGTGCGTAAGTGCTAGGACGACCTATTCCTAATTCTTCAAGTTGTTTAATAAGACTTGCTTCGTTGTATCTTGCAGGTGGCTCTGTGTGTAAGGTCTTTATTTTTGAGCTTTGTAAAGTCATTTTATCGCCTTTATTTAAAGCAGGTAAAATCTTATCTCCACTAGCATCATCATTCAATCTTAAATGCCCATCAAAAAGCACTCTTCTTCCACTTAGTTTAAACTTAGCCTTATTACTTGTGATATAAATTGTATTGTTTTCTATCTTCGCATCAGCCATTTGGGTCATTAAAAATCTATCATAAATTAATTTATACAATTTATATTCATCAGCCTTTAAATATTCTTTAGCAATTTTGGGAGTAAAGCTAACATTAGTTACACGAATAGCTTCGTGAGCTTCTTGAGCGCCTTTGCTTTTAGTCTCATAAACTCTTGCTTTAGTCGGTAAATATTCTTTGCCATAGTCTTTTGCTATTTGCTCTCTTGCTGATTTTATTGCTTCTTCGCTTAAGTTTAAGCTATCAGTTCTCATATAAGTAATTGCACCCATAAATCCTGTGTGAGTTTGAACGCCTTCATATAAAGTCTGTGCTAACATCATAGTTTTTTTAGGAGAAAAACCTAATTTAGAACTAGCAGCTTGTTGTAAAGTAGAAGTCATAAAAGGTGGTTTTGGACTATCTTTACGCTCTTTTATACTGATTTCATCTACGATAAAATCCGAGCTTTTAATGTGTTTTAGGATTTCTTCGGCTAAGGCTTTTTCAGTAATGCTTGTTTTTGATAATTTCTTGTTATCAAATTCTATTAATTCTACTTCTAAATCTGTTTTAAATTTAGTATCAAGCTCATAATACTCAATACTTACGAAATTTCTTATTTCTCGCTCTTTTAAGATAATTAATCTTAAAGCCGCACTTTGAACCCTACCAGCACTAAGCTTGCTTGCTACCTTGCTTGATAATAAGCCACTTAATTTAAAGCCCACAATTCTATCTAGCATACGCCTAGCTTGTTGAGCATTTACACTATTTAAATCTATTTTTCTTGGGTGTTTAATAGCGTTTAAAATAGCGTCTTTTGTAATTTCGTGAAAAACTATTCTATCATAGCCTAAAACATCTCCGCCTAAGATATTTGCTAGATGATATGCAATTGCTTCTCCTTCTCTATCTTCATCGGTTGCTAGTAAGACTTTAGCACCTTTGCTAAGGCTTTTTAATTCTTTTACTATGCTTGAGTGAGTTTTACTGATTTCATAATTAGGTTTAAAATGTCCATCTTCTATATCAATTCCTAATTTATTTTTAGGCAAATCCCTAATATGACCTTTAGACGCAATTACGCTATATTCACTACCTACAAATCTTGAAATTGTTTTAGCTTTGCTTGGTGATTCTACTATTATTAGGGTATTACTCATTCGTTCTCCTTGATTAAAACATTGGCAAATTCATCATATAATTTTCTATATTCATCGCCAAGTTTTACTAAATCTTTATTTGTGCTAATGTATTCTAAATCCTTTAACACTGCATAATCTTTTAAAAAATTATTTGCATTTTCTTTTTTAAGATAAGTTTTTGCAAGTTCGTTATATACATTTAAAAATTCCTTTTGAAAATCTTCAAATTTTTCTAAATCAACGCTTAATAAAGTATCATTTGAAAAGCTTAAAACCTTGCTTTTAAATAATATTGCTAAAAATATCAAACCTTCACAATAATAAGGCTCTATTTCTTTAGTGCTTTTATAAGCCATTAAAGATACTGCTCTACTTGTTATATTTGCTAATAAGGCCTTTTTGTATTTTTCATCAAAATGATTGCAAAAATCATATATCCCACCAGCACTTGCTTTAAATTCTTCAATATTTTTAAATACCCCATTAGTATTCATTAAGCTTTCTGTATCGCTACCTATAAAGAAAATATGTCCTGCTTCGTGTCCAATGGTGCTAATCTCATAAATCTTTTTCCATAAAAACTCATCATTTAATACGCTTTTATTGTAGTCGTTAAAGGCTTTATCAAATACTTTTTGATTTAGCATTGTTCTTGGTTTTGATTTTGTTTTTTTATAGACGAAATCTAAAAATGCAAATATTTTTTTGCCATAATTTGCTGATACAAATTCATCATTTGGCACAACTTGAGCTGAAAATAAGCCATTTAATTCTGCTCCATAATAAAGTATAGGTTTGCTAATATGAAGTTCAATTTTGTCTAAATTAGCTAAGCTTAGATTTAATGCGTTTTGATTAGTTATATTAGCGTTTTTATAAGCTTTATTTAAGCTATTTTTCATCTTATTAACAAAACTTTCACTATTAAAATCATAATTATCATCAATTCTAATATCCCACTCAAGTGCTACTGAATGAGTAAAAGCGTCTTCGTAATATTCTAAAAAATGCCCAACTTGAATGAAGTCTTTTGCCCCCATCCAAGCTATTTCAGCATTTTGCCAAGGCTTTAGGCTAAGCTCTTTACTCATTAAAGCATTTTGCAAGGCTTTAAGATATTTTATATATGCTTCATTTTTATGATTTAATTTAAAAAACTCATTAAAGTATTCATCAATCTTTTTAAATTCTTCTTCAAAATACAAAGAATATGTTAAAAGCTCTGGTTTAGTATCCAAATTAATTGCTATTGCATAAATCCTAGTAGCTATTTCATCATTTTCATCAAGATAATAAAGCTTATTATTTTTTATAAACTCATAAGGATTTTCTAAACTTTTAAAAAATTCATTATTTTTTTCAATTGCCTTATCCCATTTAGGCTGAATACTATTAAAAACAAGACCGATTTTATGCACTAGATTTAATAAATCTACATAAAATTTATCTAAACAAGGGCTTAATTTTTCAATGATTTTTATATGTCTTTGCTCGTAAAATTCTTTTACTCTTTTATATGCTAAATCTTTTGCTTTTGCTAAGTTTATATTATTTTTTTTGCAAGTATTTTCATAATTTGTAGTATTTAGCTCAATAATTCTTAATAAATATGAATTGAAATTCATATCATTTATTTCTAAGCCAAGTTCTTTTAAATCATTATTTATAAGTCTTGCTAAATCGTGATTGCTTGATGAGTTTAATTTGTATAATGAGAATAATTCTTCTTCGTGCTCTTTTATGATTTTTCCTAACATTTTTGCTCCTTTTTTCGCATTTTGCCAAAAAATATTTAAATATGGAACACACTTTGCTATATAAGTAAAAATATTTTTAAACAAGGATAGAAAATGGCAATTTCACCTATGAATAATACTGCTATGAGTGTTAATACAAGTATCGCTGCACAAAATGCTAATACACTTTCTGATAAGCAAAAATCAGAGGGCTTTAGTCTTGATAATACCATTCATACAAGTGATGTAAAAAAGCAAGAAGCAGATGCAAAAGCCTTAAAAGAAGCTGATGGAACTAATCCAAATTCTAAGATTTCTCAAGAAGCTTTTATGAGATTATTGCTTGAAGAATTAAAGCATCAAGACCCAACAAGTCCAATGGATAGTGATAAAATGCTAACTCAAACAAGCCAACTAGCAGCTCTTGAAACTCAAGAAAAAACCAATAAAACTATGGATGAATTAGCTAAGAGAATGGAATTACTTAGCAATAGTGTAGGAATTGGTATGATTAATGCAGTTGGTAAAATGGCTGTACTTAAAAAAGATACCTTTACTCACGATGGTAAGGCTGTTGATTTGCCGTTTAACTTATACTTTCCAAATGGTGCTCCAAATGATGTAGTAATAGGTGTATTTAACTCAAATAAAGAGCAAATTGACGCAATTAAAGTCAATAAAGACATTATTCAAAAAGGTAATAATAATTTTATTTGGGATACTAGATATGAAGATGGAACTATTAGAGAGAAAGGCGATTTTAAATTCGTAGCTCAATATGAAGATGAACATGGAAATATAGTTCAAATTCCTAGTGGTTATTTTAAGGTTGATGGGGTTACTTTTGAAGATGGCAAGGCTTATTTAAACGCTTCTGGTATTAAAATCAGCTTTGATGATATAGCGCAATTTCAGGATGAAAAACTATGATGCGTTCATTTTATAACGGGGTTAGTGGGGTAAAAACTCATAGTTTTGGAATGGATTTATTAGCTAATAACATTTCAAACATAAACACCGTTGGCTACAAGGCTGCTATGCCTGAATTTAAAGACATATTTTATCAAACAGGCAATGATGTTGGTGGTTTAAATAATTTTGGGGCAAATCAAGTTGGACTTGCTGCAAGTGGTTTAAGCTCAACTTTTTCTCAAAAACAAGGAGCTTTAGTTTCTAGTCAAAATACCTTTGATGTAGCACTTGAAGGCAAGGGATTTTATGGCATAAAAGATTACGATGGTAATACTTATTATACTAGAAATGGGGCTTTTAATATTGATAGCGATTTTAATTTGGTTGATAGTTTTGGAAGATTTGTGCTAGGGACTATGAATGCTGGATTTAATGCGAGTGCTATGAGTGAAAATATTAAAGAAATGTTTGGAAAAGTTAGTTCAAATGCTGGTTTTACAATATCTAATAATGATTTAGATATTAAACTAAACGCACCAAACGCACAAACTCCTATAACATTGCCAAGAACACTTTTTATGAATGCAGTAGCAACTACAAATGTAAATATTAAAGCAAATCTTAGCAATGCTTTTCACGAAGAAGATAAGTATATAAATCTTGATAATATTGAATTAGAAATTGATAATAATAAAAGCACTTTTAAAGCAAGTAATCTTGAGCCTAATGCTAGAATTTTATTAGAAGTTGATAGGGGAGATGGAAGCGATACTATAGAAGCATTTGCTGATGAGTTTGGGAATTTAGAAAAGACAATTAGTGGGAATGTAAATAGCTTTAGTGCAAGGCAAGTAAAGACTATTAATGTAGGTGCTAATAATAAATTTGATATAGCAACTTATGATGCGAATGGAAATATTAGAAAAATTGATTTGCAAATACAAGCTATTGATAAGCTTAATTTTAAAGCTACTGCTATTTTAAAAGATACTCAAGGAAATACTATTAGTGAAGCTAGTGGGAATATTATTTTTAATACCGATGGTTCATTAAATACAAATGAATTAAATCAAATAGATGGAATAAATCTAAATCTAGGAAGCCCAAGAGTTGATGGCAAGGGCGGATATGATGGATTAACTTGTATTGATAATGCAAAAATAGAGCGTTATGTAGAAGCAAACGGCTATCCAGCAGGAGTTTTAAAAGATTACGCTATTGATGAAAGGGGCAATATATTAGCTAATTTTACCAATGGTAAATCTCAAGCTGTAGCTAAGTTTGCAGTGTTTAATTTCGTAAATGAGCAAGGCTTACATAAAAATGGAGAAAATGAGTTCAGCACTACTCCTGATAGTGGAAATCCTATATTTTTTACCGACGCAAATGGTAATGTAATAAACTCATATAAAATCAAATCAAATTATTTAGAGCAAAGCAATGTGGATTTAGGCACGGAGCTTACTCAAGTGATTATTTTTCAAAAGGCTTATGAAGCAAACGCTAAGAGTATCACAACAGCCGATCAAATGCTAAAACGCGCAATAGAGATGAAAAAATAATACAAAATAAATTATATTTAGCACAATTTTTCGTGTTAAATATAATTAAAAATATATTTTAAATAAATTATTTAGTATAAAAATATTTAAAAATTGTGTGTTTTATAAGTATTTTAGAATTTAAAATATGTATTGTTGTGTTATTGTCTTTTTAGATAAAGTTAATTTTTATTTTCTTTAGTTTTTAATATATAAATTAATTTTTATTAATATTTTGAAATATTAAGAAAGTATTGTAACTAGGGATTTTAAGAAAAATTTTATGAATAAAATATAATTTAAAAAATCATAATTTATATATGTTTAAGTTTTATTTAATAAATTAAATATATAGTTCTTGTGCAAATTTATTCAAAGGAGACACAATGAAAAAACGTAACAAACCTGTTGCTGGGGGGGGGTATTTTAAAGTTATCTCTTGCAGCTAGTGCATTAATTTTCTCTCAAGGCTTAATTGCTGATGAGCCACAAACTTCAAATCAAAACACACCAATAGTAAAACAGAATGAAGCAAACTCGCAAGGTATAAATTCATCACCTTCAAACCCAACTGGAACTCCAACTGCTGAAAATGGTCAAGATAGTAAAGCTAGTAATCAAGGTGGTGAAAAACAACCTGAATTAGATAATCAAGGTGGTGAAAAACAACCTGCAGAAGATAATAAAGATAGTGAAAAACAACCTGAATTAGATAATCAAGGTGGTGAAAAACAACCTGCAGAAGATAATAAAGATAGTGAAAAACAACCTGCAGAAGATAATAAAGATAGTGGAAAA